>JADLHI010000493.1 GCA_020848895.1 Hyphomonadaceae bacterium | reverse complement strand
AGAGGGCCGCAATCTGGGTGTCGGCGAAGGCGGAGACCTTGGTGGCGTTGAAGGCCGCCAATTGGCTGGTTGAAAGCGCCGCCATCTGCGTGGTGGTGAAGGCGCCGACTTGGGTTTCATCGAGGCCCGCAAGCTTGGTCGCGGTGATGACGCCCAATTGCGCCGCCGTCAGCGCCGCGACTTGCGTGTCGGCGAAGGCGGCGAGGTTGGTGGCCGAGAGAGTCTGGACCTGCGAGGTCGTCATCGCCGCGATGTGGGTCGCCGCGAACTCGCCGATGTCGGTTTCGTCGAGGCCGGCGATCTGCGTCGTCGTCATCGCCGCGACTTGGCCGGCGGAGAGAGCGGCGACTTGGGTTTCAACCAGCGCGTGGGCGTTGGCGGCGCTGAGGGCGGCGACCTGCGTCGTCGTCATGGCGCCAATCTGGGTTTCGCTGAGATCGCCGACATTGGTGGCGTTGAGGCCGGTGACTTGCGTGGCGGTGAGGGCGGCGATCTGGCCGGCTGAGAATTCAGCGTAGTCAGTGGCGCCGAGCGAATTGAGCTGAGTGACAGTCAGCGCCGCGACTTGGGTGTTGGTCATCGCCGCGACCTGATCGGCGGCGAGCGCCGAGAGGTTGGCGTTGGTCAGCGCGCGCACTTGCGAGGTCGACATTGCCGCGATCTGCGTCGTCGTCATCGCGCCGACTTGGGTTTCGGTCAGGTTGGCGACCCCGCCGGTCGAGATGGCTTGAACTTGCGTTGCCGAGAGGGCGGCGATCTGCGTTTCGGCCAGCGCGGCGAGGTTGGTGTTCGACAGCGCTTGGATTTGCGTCGTCAGCAAGCCAGCCACTTGGGTTTCGGTGAACTCAGCCATGTCGGACGCGCTGAGCGCCGAGAGCTGGGTGGCGCTGAAAGCGCGCACCTGGTTGACGCTCATGGCGGCGATGTGGGTGGCGCCGAACGCGCTCGCGGCGGTCGCGGAGAGGCCGGCGATCTGCGTCGTTGTCAGCGCCGCGGCCTGGGTTTCGGTGAGCGCGGCGATGTTGGTGGCGGTGAGGGCGTTGACCTGCTGCGTCGAGAGCGCGCCGATCTGGCCGGCGGTGAGCGCGGCGATCTGGCTGTCGGCGAAGGCGGCGAGGTTGGTGGCGGAGAGCGACTTCACCTGCGTCGCGGTGAAGGCGGCGACCTGGGTTTCGTTGAGTTCGGTGATGTTGGTGGCGCGCAGCGCTTCGACTTGCGTCGTGCTCAGTTGCGCGATTTGCGCGGCGCTGAGTTCGGCGATGTCGGTGGCCGAGAAGCTGGTGATCTGCGTGGCCGTGAAGGCCTTGATCTGCGTGGCGTTCAGCGCCGCCATCTGGTCGGCGTCGAGCGCGCCGGCGGCGGCGTTGGTGAGGCCGCCGATTTGCGTCGCGGTCAGCGCTGCGGCTTGCGTCGCCGCCAGTTCGCCGATGTCGGTGGCGTTGAGGCCGCCGATTTGGGTGTTGGTGAGCGCGGCGATCTGTGTCGTCGTCAGCGCCGCGGTTTGAGCGGCGTCGAGCGCGGAGAGGGCGGCGCCCGAGAAGGCTTGCACTTGCGTCGTTGAGAACGTGCCGACTTGCGTGGCGGTGAGGCCAGCGAGGCTGGTTTGGCTGAGCGACGAAACTTGCGTCTTGGTCAGCGCGCCGATCTGGGCGGTGGTGATTTCACCGACATCGGTTGCGTCGAGGGCGCCGATCTGGGTCGCGGTCAGCGCTTTCACTTGAGTTGCGGTGAGTGCGCCCATTTGCGTGGCGTCGAGGCCCTTCACGGCTTCCGTGCCCAGGCGCGCGACCTGCGTGGCGGTGAAGGAGGCGACTTGGGTGGCGTTGAGGCTCGCCATGTTGGTGGCGTTCAGCGCCGCCATTTGGGATGTCGTCAGCGAAGCCAGCTGCGCGGCCGTGAATTCGGCGACGTCGGCGGCGGTGAGCGCTTCAACCTGCGTGTTGGTGAGTGCTTTGATCTGGGTGGCGGTGATGGCCGCCACTTGCGTCGCGTTGAGCGCCGAGAGGTTGGTCTCCGAGAGTTCCTTGATCTGAGACGCCGTGAACGCCGCGACTTGGCCGGCCGTCAGCGCCGCGGCTTGAGTCTCGGCGAGGCCGGCGACGTTGCCGGTCGCGAGGCTGGCGATTTGCGTGGCGGTGAAGGCTGCAACCTGGGTCTCGGTCATGTCGCCGATGACAGTGGCGGTCAGCGCTTTCACCTGCGTCGTCGCCATGGCGGCGACTTGCGTGGCTGTGAGGTCGGCAACGTCGGTCGCGTTGAGGCTGTTGATCTGGCCGGTCGAGAGCGATGCGATCTGCGCGCCGGTCAGCGCCGCCGATTGCGAGGCGTCGAGGGCCGAGAGATTGGCGTTGGTGAAGGCACGGACTTGCGTGGTGCTGAGCGAGGCGATTTGCGTTGAGGTGAGGGCGCCAGTCTGGGTTGCGGTCATCGCCGCGATCTTGGTGGCCGAGACAGCGGTGAGCTGGGTCGCGGTCAGCGCTTCGACTTGGGTGTCCGCGAGCGCCGCGAAATTGGTGTTGGAGAGGGCGCCGACTTGCGTCGTCGTCATCGCCGCGACTTGGGTGGCGGCAAATTCGGCCATGTCGGTGGCGTCGAGCGCCGCGATCTGGGTGGCGGTGAACGCCTTGATCTGCGTCGCGTTCATCGCCGCGACTTGGGTGTCGGCCAGCGCGTGGACGTTGGCGGCGGTGAGCAGCGAGAGCTGCGTCGCTGTCAGCGCGGCGGCTTGACCGGTCGTCAGCGCCGAGACGTTGGTGGACGTCAGCGCGGCAACTTGCGTGGCGGTGAGGTTGGCCACCTGGGTGTCGGTCAGCGCGGCGATCTGCGTGTCGGCCATCGCGCGGACGTTGCCGGTGGTGAGGGCCTGGACCTGAGCGGTCGAGAAGGTGGCGATCTGGGTTTCGCTGAGATGGCCGACATTGGTGGCGGTGAGCGTCGTCACCTGCGTCGCTGTCAGCGCGGCGATTTGGGTGGTGGTGATGTCGCCGATATCGGTGGCGTTCATCGCGCCGACCTGCGTGGCGGTGAGCGCTTTGACTTGCGTGGCGTTCAATTGCGCGAACTGGCCGGCGTCGAAGGCGGAGACGGCGGTGGTCGAAAGCGCGCCAACTTGCGTGGCGTTCAACGCGCCGATCTGGGCGTTGGTGAGCGCGCCGACATTGCCGGCGTTAAGGCCGCCGACTTGCGTGACGCTGAGAGCGCCGATCTGCGTGGTGGTGAGCGCGGCGATCTGGGTGTCGGCCAGCGAAGCGAGATTGCCGGCCGAAAGCGCGGCGATCTGCGTGGTGGCGAAGCCCGCGACCTGCGTTT
>JADLHI010000501.1 GCA_020848895.1 Hyphomonadaceae bacterium | reverse complement strand
GCCGCCGAGGGTTTCGCCCGCGTGCTTGGACGGGACGGTCTTGTGCGGTTTGCGCGGCGCGCGGTTGAAGTGGAAAATGAACTCGTGCGATGGGGCCAGGCGGCCGTTCCAGTCGCCCGGCAAACCGGGGCCCTGATCCCAGACATACCAACCAAATCGCCGCCAGCCAGATGCGCGCATCCATTCCACCCATCCCTCCCAATAGTGCTGCCATTCGCTGTCACGATGCACGAGGCCGAGGTTGACCAGCAGCTGTGCGTCGGTGGTAACCGGGGCCGTGGCGAACACGCCCTGCATCAGCGCATCCCAATCCCCGACCTTTTCCTTGGCCGCGCCATAGTCGCGCTGCTGGGCATAGGGCGGCGAGGTGAACATCAGCGTGGCTTGTTCGCCCTGCATCAGCCTGGTGACGGCGGCAGGATCGGTGGCGTCGCCGCAGCATAGCCGGTGCTTGCCCAGCGCCCAGATGTCGCCCGGCTTCGTGATCGGATCAGCGGGCGGGGCCGGGATCGCATCGGCCGCATCATCAGAAATCGCAGGGCGGTCGTCAGCGTCTGCCAGCAGTGCGTCGAGTTCATCCTCGGGGATCCCGATCAGGCCGAGGTCGAAATCCTCAGCCAGTAGCGCCTGCAGTTCCTGCAGCAGCAGGGCCTCGTCCCAGGCGCCCAGCTCGGTCAGTTTGTTGTCGGCGATGCGATACGCCCGGCGCTGCGCCTCTGTCAGATGGCCCAGCACGATGACCGGGGCCTCAGACAGCCCGAGATGAGCGGCGGCGAGGATACGACCATGGCCAGCGATCAACTCCCCGTCGGCCGCCACCAGCACCGGCACGGTCCAGCCAAACTCGGCCATGCTGGCGGCAATCTTCGCCACCTGGTCGGCATCGTGGGTCTTGGCGTTCCGGGCGTAGGGCTTCAGCCGGGCGAGGGGCCAATGTTCGATCCGGCCGGGCAGCAGGGGCACGTTCATGCCGCCAGCCTTTTCGCCTTCAGGTCGGCAAAGGTCTCGCCGGTGT
>JADLHI010000190.1 GCA_020848895.1 Hyphomonadaceae bacterium | reverse complement strand
GCGAGCAGGTGGTGCCCGAGCGTGATCGGCTGCGCCGTCTGCAGATGCGTGAAGCCCGGCATCACCCAATCGGCATGCGCCTCCGCTTGCTTGGTCAGCGCCTTTTGGAGGACCCGCAGGCCATCGGCGGCTTCGCGGCTGGCGCGCATGGTCCAGAGCTTGAAATCGGTCGCCACCTGATCGTTGCGCGAGCGGCCAGTGTGCAGCCGCTTGCCGGCCTCGCCGATGCGCTCGGTCAGCCGCGCCTCAATGTTCAGGTGGATGTCCTCGAGCGCCACCTTGAACTCAAACGTGCCTTGGACGATTTCCGCGGCAATCTGGTCCAATCCGGCTTGTATCGCGGCATTGTCTTCCGCCGTAATAATCCCTTGCGCCGCCAGCATGGCCGCATGCGCTTTCGAGCCCTCGATGTCCTCGCGCCACAAGCGCTTATCGACATCAATCGAAGCGTTGATAGCTTGCATGGCGTCGGCGGGTTGGGCAGCAAAGCGCCCGCCCCACATCTTTTGACCGCCGCCTGAGGAATCAGAATTGGACACGAACGCAAACTCCGCGCCCCCGCAGAAACCCTGGGCGCTGTGGGCTGCACTAACGCTAGTGGCTGGTGGGGCGATAGCGCTTGTGTACGTGCTTTTGGTCGCCTCTTCAAAGCCCGAGACGCAACAAGGTCTGAGCCGATTCGCAATGGGTGAGATGGCGCGGCTTTATGTCGAGGACGCGCCGCCGCCGATGCCGGCGCGCGCCCTACGCGACGCAGCCGGCAACGAGACGACGCTTGCCGCCTATCGGGGCCAAGTCGTGGTGCTCAATCTTTGGGCCACGTGGTGCGCGCCCTGCATGGAGGAGATGCCTTCACTCGCTGTCCTACAGCGCAATTTCGCAGGCCGCATCGCTGTCGTGCCGATCAGCGTCGATAGCGAGGGCGAGCGCGATAAGGCCATCAGCGAATTGCGCCGTCTCTCCGGTGGTTCGCTGCCATTCCTGCAGGATATGACCCGCGGCGTGCTTTTCGACGCTCAAGCTGCGGGCATGCCGGTGACGATTATCTACAACCGGCAGGGCCAGGAAATCGCCCGCTTGGCCGGCGGCGCCAACTGGGGCAGTGAGGACGCGAGCCGCCTCATTGAAGCGGTGCTGGCGGAGCAATAATGGTCCCGGAGATCGAAACCGAACGCCTGCGTTTGCGCGGGCATGCGCTGTGCGACTTCGATGCCTGCGCGGCGATGTGGGCCGAGCCCGAGGTCGTGCGCTTCATCTCCGGCAAGCCTTCGACGCGCGAAGAAAGCTGGGGCCGCTTCCTGCGCTATCCTGGCCATTGGCAGATGCTTGGCCACGGGTTCTGGCTGATCGAAGAGAAGGCGACAGGCGCTTATGTTGGCGAAGGGGGCTTCGGCACGTTCAAGCGCGACATGGAGCCGGCGTTCAAAGTGCCGGAAATGGGCTGGGCTCTGATGCCCACGATGCACGGCAAAGGCTACGCTAACGAAGCGGTCACCGCAATGATTGCCTGGGGCGAGCCGCATTTCGGCCGGCGCGACTTCGTTTGCATGATCTCGCCCGGCAACGGCCCATCGCTGGCGCTGGCCGCCAAGCACGGCTTCAGCGAGTACACGCGCACCACCTACAAGGGCGAACCGTCAGTGTTGCTCCAGCGCGCTCAGAGGTAAGGCGAAAGCGCCAGCCGCACGCGCGAGCCTTGCACCAGCACCTGCTGATACGTCGCTGGCGCCGCCGGCGCTTCGTACGATGGAAAGAGGGCGACGAAACGATTGAGTTCGCCGACGGCGCGGCTGTAGGCGCCCAGATTTTCGCGCCGCAGATCGTCTTCGCGCAACAGCAAGGCTTGTTGCGCCGCCAGCGCCGCCCCCATGCTGTGCTGATACTCGGTTTCATCGGTGACGCCATCGGCGACAGCTTGCTGATAAAGCCCGGTTGAAAGATCGACCATACGCGAGACGAGCTGCGCGTCGTCGAAATGCAGGGGGCCGATTGCGCGCGTCAGGTTTTCCTGCGCCGTTCGCAGGCGCTGCATCATCTCCGCGCGCGTGAACGTGGCCCCCGCCGCGGCTTCGCGCAGCGGCGTGACGTCGAGCGCGCCGAACTTATCCGGCGCCGGTTCGTAAACTTCGCGCATGCCTTGTTGGATCAGCGCCGCCGCGACAGCTGGATCGCCGCTGTTCATGCCGCGGTCAGCGACAACCTGCGCCGCGGCCATCACATAGCCGCGCAAATGCTGGATGCGCATGGCTGTGAGCTGTTCGCCTGCGAGGCCCGAGTAGGCTGTCACCGCGCCGGCTTCGCCGTGCTCACCGCCGCGTTCGCCGGTGGCCGCTTCGCCGGCCTCGCCGGGATCATCGACCGCGGGGGTTGCGCCGCCATTTTCGCCGATCGGCGCCGGCTCGCCCGCTTCGCCTTCGCCGCCCTCGCCGACATCGGCGCCGACTTCGCCGCCGCTGCCGCATGCCGCCAATCCCAGCGTCGTGGTCGCGACGCCAATCGTGCGCCAATGCTTCAGTTTCAGCGTAATCATTCGTCAACGCCCCTCCGTGGGCGCGCGCACATTGCCTTAGGTGCGAATGGCTCGCAACGTGGTGCGACCCGTTGGCCCCCTCGGCGGATTGTCTATCAGGCCGTCGCCGCGGCCGCCATGAGCGGCTATCTATGTGAAATGACCTTAGTTCTCCAGCAGGTGCTGCCGGCCGAAGATTTGGATCGCGTGCGCACTGAACTCGGCGCGCTTGCATGGTCGAGCGGTAAGCGCACCGCCGGCTCGGCCGCGCGGGCTGTAAAAGAAAACCTGCAAGCCGATGGCGCCGATCCGCGTGTGAAGGAACTGGAACGCTTCGTGGTTGAAGCGCTGCGCCGCCATCCATTGTTCGAAATCGCGGCGCGTCCAGCGCGCCTCTCGCGCTTGCTGTTTTCGCGCTACGAACCGGGCATGACGTATGGCGCGCACACGGACGATGCGCTGATGGGCAAGGGAGAAGATAAACTCCGCACCGACCTCGCCTTCACGATCTTCCTTGCCGATAGCGCGTCCTACGATGGCGGCGAGCTTGTCGTGGAGTCCGCGCTCGGTGAGCAGGGCGTCAAGCTCGAAGCGGGCGACGCCTTCCTCTATTCCGCCGGCTCCATCCACCATGTGGCGCCGGTGACCCGCGGCGTGCGGCTCGCTGCTGTCGGATGGATTCAGAGCTTCATTCCCGATCTTACGCAGCGCGAAACGCTGTTTGATCTCTCCGTTGCGCGCACGCGCCTCGCCGGCGCAGGCGTTGCGCGCGAAGACTTGCTCAAGCTGGACAAAAGCATCGCCAACCTGCTGCGGATGTGGGCGCGCTAGCTTTTCTGCGCGCCGAGCTGTTTGGCGTAGCCGCCCGCCACGAGCTGCACCATAAGATCGAACGACTTGTTCGGATCAGCACGGCGCAGACGCGCAATCTCCAGTTCCACACCTTCGGCAAGGATCAATTCGCGCTCGCCGTTGCGCAGTGCTTGGACGATGCGCTCTGCAGCCACGCTCGCATCCATGCCGTTGTCGATCACGCTGTCACTGACGCCGCGCGTAGCCGCGTTGGCGTCGAGCGCGTTTTTTGAGACATTCGTCTTTACCGAACCGGGCGCGACCACCAGCACGCGCATGCCAAGGTGGGTGGTTTCAGCGCGCACGCTATCGTGATAGCCGATAATCCCGGCCTTGGCCGCGCTATAGGCGCTGCGGAGCGGCGGTCCGGCGATGCCGGCCACGCTGGAAATCGCAACAATGTCGCCGCCGCCCGCCGCGGTCATGCGCGGCAGCAGCGCCTGCGTCAGCGCGATCGGCGCCAAGAGATCGACGCCGATGATTTTCTCATAGACCTCGAACACCGTATCGACCGCGAGCGAACGCTGCGAAATGCCGGCATTGTTTGCCAGCCCATCGACGCGGCCCTTCCAGTTCCAGGCTTGCTCGACCAGGGCAGGGATGCGTGCGTAGTCCGTCGCTTCGAACGGCAGAACAAGCGTTTCACCGCCAACGCGCGCGGCGACATCGTTCAGCGCCTCGACGTTGCGCCCGGAGAGAATGAGCTTCGCGCCGTCCTTCGCCAGCGCCCCGGCCAGGGCCGCGCCGATCCCCGAAGAGGCGCCCGTGATCCACCAAACCTTGCCCGCGACCATGCGTTTCCTCCTTGCGGTGGAAACCTCACACACTCATGCGCCGCGGCCAAGCGTCAGCGGAATGGCTGCACCTCGTGGCGATAATCTTCTTGGGTCACCGGCGTTCCGCGCTTCAGGGCCGTCCATGCGAACACGATTCCGGAGATCAGCACCACCGGAAGGCCCAGCATCAGCACCAGCGGCGTCGTCGCGAACGACATGGCGAGCGAAAATTGCCGCGCCGCGCCTTGGTGTTCGTACTCCGCCACGATGCTGAGCAGCCACGTCAGCACAAACGGCGCGGCCAAGGCCGCGACTACGCCGGCCGCCACCACGTGCAGGACCACGATCCGTCGCGACTTCGGCGGCCGCCCCACCACCCAACTCGCCCCAAGCGTCACCAGCGCCGCCGCGAACACGACAAAGAGCGCCGCGATCGCCAAACGCTGCGGCCCGACATCCTCATAGAACAACGCCGCTGGCCAGCCGATCGCGAGCGCCAACGCAATCGGCGTCCAGATGAACGCCGGCTTGCGCCAAGAGAGCGGCGGGATGCGTTGTGGTATGGGCAGGCCGTGCATGGGCCGAGCATACGCGCGAACATCGGGGCGTCACTGAGGCTGAACCCGTTACGCGAACCCTTTCCCCAAAACGTTTTGCTTGTGCGTGCAACCGTGTTTCAAAGTGTTCATGGACGCCCGCCAGCATTCGATCCCGACCAGCCGCAACCGCGATCCGATCCTCAGCGTGTTGAAGCGGGTGATCCCGTCGGGCGCGCGCGTGCTGGAGATCGCTTCCGGTTCCGGCGAACACGCGATCCACTTCGCCAAGAATTTGAGCCGCGTCGAATGGCAGCCAAGCGACCCCGACGAAAACGCCCGCGCCAGCGTGGCCGCGTGGATCGAACACGAGAGCGCCGGCAACATCGCAGCGCCGCTTGATCTCAACGTCGAAGAAGAGGGCTGGGAGCGGCCGTTTCTGTCGGGTTACGACGCCATCATCGCCATCAACATGATCCACATCTCGCCGTGGGCAGCGACGTTGGGCCTGATGCGCGGGGCGGGCGTCCTGCTGTCGAAAGCGACGCGCGGCCCAGGCATACTTTTCACCTACGGCGCCTACAAACGCGGCGGCCAGCATACCGCGCCTTCAAACGAAGCCTTCGACGCCTGGCTCAAGGAGCGCGATGAAAGTTACGGCGTGCGCGATCTGGAAGAGGTGGAAGCGGCCGCCAACGTCAATGGCTTGCGGCTGCGCGAAATCATCGAAATGCCGGCGAATAATCTATCGCTCGTGTTCGAGCGTCATAACATCGCGCGTTAAATTCGACGCGAGCGTCATATGGACCGCCGGCGCCCTCGCCGGCCTGCGTCGGATTGAACAAGCGCCAGCGTTTGTCGGTAGCGGCGGCGACGTGCCGGCGGGGGCGCCGGCGGTCCATATTAGGCGACTTGCTCCATCATCTCGGCGTTGGACGCTGGAGATTTGTCGCCGCCATTCATGCCCTGACGGACCTTTTCCTCAATCATCTCGCGGATTTTATCTTCAGCCGCGCGTCGCTCATCCGGCGGCATCTGCGTCAGCGCATCTTCCGAAAGGCCAAGCGACGCCAGCACTTGCTCACGCATCCGCTCCATTGGCGTCTTCTGCGCCTCTTTGAGGAATTTCTCCGTCGCGCTCATCTCTGTCGCCTGCGCCGGCTCGTCATCGGTGAGGCTTTGCAGCGCCAGGATGTTCGCGAACGAGAGCTGATGCGCGGAACTGCTCGGCAAAATCGACTGCGGCCCGGCAGAATTTGCCGCGGCGTTTGTGCTCACCGGCGCAAACACACCAGCGCTCGCGCCCGCATTTTGAGCGCGAGAAACAAGTGAAAGCAGTGGATTAGAGCCGACCGCGCCGATGTTCATTTGCCAGTGTCCCCGTAGTCACGTGGCAAGAATGCAAGCCCGGCGCCGCTTATGGTGAATGTCACCAGCTTTTAATGTGCGAGCCATTTTCGTGTCGCGAACGGCGCCTATCTCCCGCCTCGCGAACGCACCTGTTCGCGCAACTCAAGGAAGTTTCATGCGCACTGCTATTTCGCTGCTCGAACTCGTGATCGGCAGCGCCTTCACGATCGCCGTCGCGGCGTACGTGGTTCAAGGCGCGGTCCTGATGGCGCAGATCGCGTTGTGAGGCGCATCGCGTTGGGAGCGCGGGCAGAACGTCCGCGCTCCCGCGCACCTTGTTGGATGGCTCAGTGAATCAAAACACCGACGGCTTAGCGCGTCGGCGTTGGGGGATCGGTCCGGTAGTCGTAGAAGCCGCGTTGGGTTTTGCGGCCAAGCCAGCCAGCTTCAACGTACTTCACGAGCAGCGGACACGGACGATACTTGGAATCCGCGAGGCCGTCGTAGAGCACCTGCATAATGGAAAGACACGTATCGAGGCCGATGAAGTCCGCCAGCTCAAGCGGGCCCATCGGGTGGTGCGCGCCGAGCTTCATCGCTTTGTCGATCGCTTCAACCGAACCGACGCCTTCGTACAAAGTGTAGACCGCTTCGTTGATCATCGGGATCAGAACGCGGTTGACGATGAAGGCCGGGAAATCTTCGGCGTTGGCGATCTGCTTGCCGAGGCTTTCAACGAACTTGATCGACGTGTCGTAGGTTTCCTGGCTCGTGCCGAGGCCGCGGATGATTTCGACGACTTCCATCACCGGCGCCGGGTTCATGAAGTGAAGGCCGATGAACTTATCCGAACGATCCGTCGCCGCCGCGAGGCGCGTGATCGAGATGGAAGAGGTGTTCGACGCAAGGATCGCGTCCGGCCGCAGCACAGCTTTCAGATCGGCGAAGACTTTGCGCTTGGCTTCGTCCTGCTCGACGATCGACTCGATCACGAGATCGCACGGCGCCATGTCGCTCGCTTTTGGGGCGCCTTTGATGCGCTTTAGGGCAGCGTCCATGTCCGCTTGCTTGATCACGTTGCGCTGTACTTGGCGCGACATGTTCTTCGTGATGGTCTGGATCGCGGTGTCGATGCGGCTCGCGTCCGCGTCGCTCAGCAACACGTTGTAGCCGCCCAGCGCGCACACGTGCGCGATGCCATTGCCCATTTGCCCGGCGCCAATGACGCCGACCGTGGAAATTTTGCTCATCTTGACCGTCATAGGCGCTCACGCGCCGCTGAAATGCAATTCTTGTTGCAGTGCAGCATGACGGCGGGCCGAGCGCAAGTGCCCTCTGGAGCGCGGGCGTCCTCGCCCGCGATTTTTCACGGCCAGATACGCGGGCGAGGACGCCCGCGCTCCATACTAGACGCCCGCCTTTCCCAGTTCGTCCATCAGCTCTGGGACAGCAGTTTTGTAGTCCGCGACCAGGCCGTAATCGGCGACTTGGAAGATCGGGGCGTCCTCATCCTTGTTGATGGCGACGATGACCTTCGAGTCCTTCATGCCGGCCAAGTGCTGGATGGCGCCCGAAATGCCGATGGCGACATAAAGCTCAGGTGCGACGACCTTGCCGGTCTGGCCGACTTGGTAATCATTCGGCGCATAGCCTGCGTCGACCGCGGCGCGCGAAGCGCCCACCGCGGCGCCCAGCTTATCGGCCAGCGGTTCGAGCACTTTGTGGAACTCTTCGCTTGAGCCGAGCGCGCGGCCACCTGAAACGACGCGCTTCGCCGCCGTCAATTCCGGACGATCCGACTTCGCCATTTCTTCGCTGACGAACGCCGACTTGAATGGACCAGCCGGCGCGGCAATCGCTTCAACCGAAGCGCTGCCGCCATTGCCGGCGGCTTTGAACGCCGTCGGCTGCACGGTCAGCACGTGCTTGGTCTGGCTATCCTTCACCGTGATGATGGCGTTGCCCGCATAGATCGGGCGCACGAACGTGTCGGCGCCTTCGACGCCGATGACGCCCGAGACCTGCATCACGTCGAGCTTCGCCGCCACGCGCGGCGCGGCGTTCTTGCCGGTGGTGGAAGCAGGGAAGAGGATCGCGTCATAGTTTGCGGCAAGCGGCACGATCAGCGCTTCGAGCGGCTCGGCCATTTGCTTGGCCAGCGTCGCGCCATCGGCGTGCAGCACCTTACGGACGCCATCGATCTTCGCCGCGGCGGCGGCAGCGCCGCCGGCGTTCGAACCGGCGACCAGCACATCCACATCGGCGCCCATCGCTTTGGCGGCGGTTACGACTTTGTTGGTCGCGTCCTTCACGGACGCATTGTCGTGCTCAGCAACAACGAGAACGGCCATCGTTAGATCACTCCCGCTTCTTTGAGCTTGCCGACAAGTTCGGCGGTCGTCTTCACTTTGATGCCGGCTTGGCGCTTGCCCGGCTCAGCCGTCTTCACTGTTTGCAGGCGCGGCGCGGTATCGACGCCGTAATCGCCAGGCGCTTTCACATCGATCGGCTTTTTCTTCGCCTTCATAATGTTCGGCAACGACGCGTAACGCGGCTCGTTGAGGCGCAGGTCTGTCGAGATGATCGCCGGCAGGTCGACATCGAGCGTCTGCAAGCCGCCGTCGACTTCGCGCGTCACCGTGGCTTTGCCGGAGCCGAGAACAACCTTCGAAGCAAACGTCGCTTGCGGCCAATCGAGCAGGGCGGCGAGCATTTGCGCGGTGGCGTTGTTATCGTCGTCGATCGCCTGCTTGCCGAGGATGACGAGGTCCGGCTTCTCAGCCTCGATCACGCCTTTCAGAATTTTCGCGACCGCCAGCGGCTCAACTTCGCCGTCAGCCTTTACCAAAATTCCGCGGTCGGCGCCGATCGCCAGCGCGTTGCGCAGCGTTTCTTGCGCTTGCTCGGGGCCGATCGAAACGGCGACGACTTCCGTCATGCTGTCCTTCGCGTGCCCGCCGCCGCCTTCCTTCATGCGCACCGCTTCTTCGATCGCGATTTCGCAGAACGGGTTGATCGACATTTTCAGGTTCGAGAGATCGACGCCCGATCCATCCGGCTTGACCCGGACTTTGAGATTGTAATCGAGCACCCGCTTGACCGGGACGAGGACCTTCATCGTTGAAATCCTTGAGGATTAGCGGCGTGTGGCGCACGCCCATTCGCGGTCGCACATAAAGCCCGTAAGAAATGTCCCGTCAATGCGACTATCGGGTCAGACGGCGATACAAGGCCCGCATCCAATTTGTGCCAAGGCGGCATCCCAAAGCCAACGCACGCACTCGGAGACTTTCACCCATGATGATCACCCGCCGCCCCTTGCTGATGGGCGCCGCTGCGGCAGGCCTGATGGCCGGAAACGCCTATGCGCAGACCGCCTCGGATTTCATGGGCGACTGGAACGGGGCTCTCAATATGGGCTCGCAAACCTTGCGTCTCCGTCTCGTTGTCAGCGAAGGGCCGACCTCAACGCTTTACAGCGTCGACCAAGGCAATTCCGCTATTCCCGTCGGCACGACCACGATCGTGGGCGGGCGCATCACGCTCGACATCCCGGTCATCCGCGCCAGCTTCACAGGCGAACTACGCGACGGCCGCATTGAAGGCCAGTTCACCCAAGGCGGCACGCTGCCGCTCGTCTTCCAGCGCGGCGAGGCGACGGCCAGCGCCACAGCGGTTCTTACCGAAGCGCGCCTCGAGGCCCTGCGCGCCGGCATCAACACGCCCGCCATGGCCGCAGCCGCCACCAAGTCCGGCGGCCGCAGCATCGCCTTCGCCACCGGCTTGCGCGCCGTGGGTCACGAGCAGCGCGTCACCACCTCCGACAAATGGCACCTTGGCTCGATCACCAAGTCGATGACCGCCACACTCGTCGCGCGTCTCGCCGAAGCTGGGCGCATCTCGTGGACAGACACCGTTGGCGGCGTGCTTGGCGGCGCCATCCCCGACATGCGCGCTGACTATCGCGACGTGACTTTCCGCCACCTCTGCAGTCACCGCGCGGGGCTGCAGGGAAATATCGAGATGAGTGCGCTCGCGGCGTTCCCGCGTGAAAGCGCCGACGCGCGCGCCGATCGCATCCGCTATGCCGGCCTCGGTCTCAGACAAGAACCGCGCGGACCAAAGGAAACCACGTTTGAGTATTCCAACACCGGCTACGTCATCGTAGGCGCGATGCTGGAAACGAAGATGGGCGCGCCGTGGGAAGCCTTGGTCCAGGAATACGTGTTCAATCCGCTCGGCATGGCGAGCGCCGGGCAGGGCGCGCCCGGCACGCCGGGCGCCTGGGATCAACCGTGCGGCCATGCACCGAACGCAACGGGCGCGATGGAGCCGTTTCCGCCCGGCGGCGGCGTCAATGATAACCCGGCCGCGCTCGGCCCCGCCGGCCGCGTGCACGCCAACTTTGAAGATGTGCAGAAATATCTTCTCGCGCACTGCGAAATGCGCAGTGGCTTCCTCAACCGCGAAAGCTGGCAAACGCTGCACACGCCGCCATTCGGCGGGCCGTACGCCATGGGCTTCTCACGCCAAGGCAACGCCCTTTGGCACAACGGCTCCAACACGCTCTGGTACGCCGAAGTGATGTTCGATCAGTCACGCGGGATCGTCGCTGCCGCCGCCGCCAACGATGGCCGCGCAGGCGATCTGCGCGCGCCGGTCGGCACAGCCTTGATCGAAGCCGCACAAGCCGTCGTGTGATTACATCAGGACTAGCGGCTCAAAACGCGCGGCCAATTAGCATTCGCGCTGCGGATGTGGCCGGGAATGTCGCCTTCCCAGCGCGTCTGAATTTCCGCGTTGTAGTTCAGATAGAGCCGGCCATCGACGATGCGCCAATTGTTCGGATTGCCTGACGCTGTGTAGCCTTGGCTCACCGCCCACGCGCAATAGCCGCCGTATTGTGGCAGGTAGCGCGAAGGATTGGCGCGAAACGCAGCAAGGTGCCCGGCCGACGCGAAGCGATACTCGTAGCCTTGATGATTGATGCGAAACTGCGCCGCACCACGCACCGGGCGGCCATCGGTGAAGTACGCAACAGGGTCGTAACCGCCGACGGCAACGCGCGAGAGTGCGCCTGTGTAAACCGGCGCTTGATCGGCATGAGCGGGGGATGCACCTGCTGTCACCAAACCGACGGCGACGAAGGGTGCCACGAGCATCGAACGAAACATCTCTTACTCCCTCATCTCAATCACGCTTCCCGGCCGGATGCCCCGCGCAAGCGGGGCGCAGAGCCGGGACCCAGGGGCTTAGTTCTGCGCGTTTGCTCTGGATCCCGGCTCGCACCCCGGCCTGCGCCGGGGCTGCGTCCGGGAAGCGTCAGGCATGTGCACTTTTCATCGCGGGTGTAGTGGCGCTCGCTGCGTTACGCTCCGGCACAAACGCGTGCGCCAGATCGCTCAATAGCCCCGCGATTTCGTGGCGGCGAATGATGAGCAGCGCCAGTGAGGTAAACCAGATCGTCACCGCCGCCGCGAACAGCCCGCCGCCGTCATTGTTCGGATCGATGCCGAGCGGCGTCCATAAATGGAAATTCACCGCGCCCGTCATCACCGCAAAACCGACGGCCGCGCCAAGCGCATTCAAACGCGTGAAGCGGGGCAGGAGGCCGACAAGCAGCAGCGTCGAAGCCACCAGTTCGGCCGAACCAATCACGTATTGGTTGAACAGCCCCGTGTGCCCAAACAGCCCCGGCAATCCAAGCGATCCAGCCCAGCCATCGAGCCGGCCAAAGATTTCCTGCGTCTTCGGATGATCCGTGAACTTGTAGCGCAATGAGTCCAAAAACACCGCCGCCGCAAACACCGAAATCGCCGCCGGCGCGTATCGCTTAACCTGAGCCAACATCGACGGCCCTCCTTGCGAGGAGAGACGGATGAGGCGCGGGGGCGGTTACGGATCAAGCTGAACGTCCCTTCTCCTGGTTAAGGAGAAGGTGGCCGCGAAGCGGCCGGATGAGGTTTGCTGCTGCAAGAATTTGCGGGCGCCAGACCCCGCAAACACCGGCAAACCTCACCCGTCGTTCGCTGCGCTCACTGACTCCCTCTCCTTAACCAGGAGAGGGGAAGATCGTCACCACCGCAAAAACCGCGATCCCACGAGCGCGCCAAGCGCCGCGCACACCGCGATCGCTAGCGTGTACCATGTCGTCACGAACGCCACCGAGTCTGTCGGGCAATACATCGCGTAGGCCATCGCCGACACGCCGCCTGAGAGCGCGCCAATCGCCGCGCCCGTCAGCGTAATCCGCGTTGGCGCAAACGCGCGCATGAACCAGGTCAGCAGCGCCGCCGCTGGCACAGCCAAGATCGGAATAAGCACAACGCACCACGGCGCGCGGCCTTCGCCGCCCATCCACGCCTGCCAGCGTTCTTCCGGCATTTCGCCCATCAGCGCCGTCGCCGTCGCAATCGCGCAGATCGCAACAAACAACACGACCGCGCCGATGCGCCACCCAAGAGGGCGGCCGGGCTTCATGAGCTGAACCGCTATCGGCAGGATCACTGCAGCAGCGAGCGCGGCGAACATCGATTTCATCATGATCGGCATCCGCGCCGTGCCGATGTCCGGGCGGACACCCAGACCGATGGCGACGAGCAGGCCGGCAACGACCAGCCCCGCGACCAACGTGATCGCCAAATTCATCCGCCAGCGCGGTTTCTCCGCCGGTTCGACGCCGCGCGCGAGCGCGTTGATGAGATCGTCGGTCTTCACGTCGACAGCTCCTGGCCCATGAGACGCATCAGCGTCTTCAAGCCGCGATGGATCGAGATTTTGATGTCGGACTCGGACAAGCCCGTCGCATCCGCCGTTTCCTTCACGCTCTTTTCTTCGAGCTTCACCATGCGGATCGCGGTGCGCTGTTTTTCCGGCAGCTTGTCCAAGAGCGTCGCCACATCGCGCTTTGCGTCGGACGCTTCATAATCCGGATCAGCCTCACCGACGTCGACGCCGTCCAGCGAAGCGTGCGCGCGGTGCTTAGCGCGGCGGAGAAAATCGATCAGCCGATAGCGCGCGATCGCGTAGAGCCAGGCCGTCAGGGGGTAGGCGGCATCGTAGCTTTCGCGCCGTGTATGGAGCGCCACTAGCGTCTCCTGGACCAAATCCTCGGCATCCTCGGCCCGTCCGCGCAATCTCGAGCGAAAGAAGGCGCGCAACAGCGCCGCCGCTTCCGTAAGGAACGCGCGCGTAGCGGCTTCATCGCCGGCGAGACCCTTCAGGAACAGGGCCCGGAGTGCGGCTTCGTCGGCCAATTCCCCTCGTTGATGGCGATACGGCCCGGAGTGTTGCCCGGTTACACCTGGACGCCCTGTAACATCCGCTTTAGCAAATCCAGGCTGGGTGTCAGGAGAGCCAATGTTCGGCCGACGCAAGAAATGCGCGCTGCTGATCGACTTCGACAACGTGCTCGGCATGACGAGCGGTGAATTCACCACCTCCATAGCCAAGTGGATGGAATGGCTCGAAGACGGCGCTTTCGACGAAAAACGTCAGAAGCGCAAATTCCTGATCAAGCGCGTCTATTGGAATCCGCTCTACGATAGGTACCGCGATCCGTTCGAGGCCGCGGGCTTCGAAGCGTTTGCGTGCGGGGCGATTGCGAAGAGCAAGAAGAGCTCCGCCGACATGGTGATCACGCTCGATGCGGTCGACATCGCGGCGGGGACCAAGGGGCTGGAAGAGATCATTCTGCTGACCTCCGATACGGACTTCGTCCCGGTGGTGAACCGCCTGCAGGAACGCGAACTCGAAGTTGTCGCCATGGGGCACGAGCAGAACCCGACGGCCGCCGTCTACCGCGAGTACGCCGACAATGTCGTGCTGCGCAATGCGTTTATGGATGCGTTCAAGTACGAGCGCCCGAAGCGCAAATGGTTCGGCCTCGTGCGCGTGAAGCCGCCCGCGCCGAAGCCAGCCCCCGCGCCTGCGGTGAAGCCTGGCGGCGCAAAGCTCACGCCGATCGAACTTGCCGCCGAGCGCATCGCGCACGCGGCGCAAGGCGTCGGCGGCGCCATGCTGAGCCGCAAGGCCGCGATCCTGGCGCTCCGCGACGTACCCGGCTTCAACACTGGCGGCGCCAATGCCTGGCTGGGGCACGGTTCATATAAAAAGATGCTGCTCGCGGTGGCGAAGAAGCGCGCCGATCTGCGCCTCTATGCGTATCGCAATGGCGGCGTCGCGGTGGCGTATCGTTCGCCCGACGCCGTTGCTGAGCCACGCCGCTAGGAATCGTTGCTTGCTAGGTGCGCGACGAAATCCATCTGCGCGTGAAGAATGCGCACAACGTCAAGCCGATCGCCCTCGATCAGAAAGAAGATGACATGGCTGCCGCATGAACGACTAAGAAACGGCGCCTGCACGTTGCTCACAGGGCGCCCCAAACTTGGAGAGCGCCGTAACCGCTCGATCTCGGCAGTCAGCGAGGACAGGTACCGATCCGCTTGCGCGCGCGACCATTTCTTGCAGGTGTAACGCCAAATGCCAGCGAGGTCTCGTTTTGCGTTGGGCCGTAGCAGAAGCTCAAGCATTCCGCTCGGCATCTTCCTCAGCGTGCATCTCAGCTAGAAATTCATCGAGATCGAACGGTACGGGTTCTCCGCTATCAAGCCCCTCCTGAAGCGCCTGACGTAGCTTCGCGACTTTTGCTTCGTTGTCTTCCAGAAGGCGCAGACCTGCGCGGATGACTTCGCTGGCGGATGAGAAACGGCCAGCGGCGATCTGCGCCTCGATGAAGCTGTTGAAGTGCTCGCCCAGTGAAATCGACGTGTTCTTGCTCATGTGGGCATAATACCAAATTTTGGTATCGCCCGCAACGTCACCGCCGCCGGAACGGATCGGCCGGATAGACGCCAAGCACCGTCAGCGACGTGGAAAAGAACATCAGTTCTTCGAGCGCGAGCTTCAGCCCGCGCTCTTCCGGATGGCCTTCGACTTCGCAGAAAAACATGGCCGCCGAGAACGCGCCGCCTTCGATGTAGCTCTCGATCTTGGTCATGTTGACGCCGTTGGTGGCGAAACCGCCGAGTGCTTTGTAGAGCGCCGCCGGCACGTTGCGGACGCGGAAGACGAAGCTTGTCATGCACGGGCCGTTGTTCGCCGGCGCGCGCTGTTCTTCGCGTGAGAACACGAGGAAGCGCGTGGTGTTGTGCGCGGCGTCGGCAATGTCGGCCTTCAGAACATCGAGTCCATAAATCTCCGCCGCCAGCGAAGAGGCGAGCGCGCCCACCTTCGGATTGTTCAACTCCGCAATCTCGCGCGCCGCGCCAGCGGTATCGGCTGTCTTCACCGCGACAACGCCGAGATCGCGCAATTGCTTGCGGCATTGGCCGAGCGCTTGTGGGTGTGAGCGCACATGCGTCAGGCCGCTAATGGTTGCGCCTTTGAGGCCGAGCAATTGGTGGCGGATCGGTACAAAGCGTTCGCCGATAATATAGAGCCCGCTTTCGGGAATAAGCGTGTGAACGTCGGCCACGCGCCCCGCGACCGAATTTTCGACCGGGATCATGGCGTAACGCGCCTGCCCCTCGCTCACCGCCGCAAATGCGTCCTCGAAGCTCGGGCAGGGCAGCGGCTCGAGTTCTGGATAGGCCTCATGCGCGGCGATGTGAGAGTTCGCCCCAGGTTCGCCTTGAAAGGAGATACGTTCGCTCATAGGTCGCGAGCGTTAGCGCAGGCGCCGCTGCAAAGGAAAGAGCCAACCCGTTATGAGCATGACGCAAGCCGCAGAGCGCGCCATTCTGGAGCAGACGCGCAGGGGCTTGCGGACTTTGCTCGCCGTGCCCGCCGCGCGCGCGGCCGGATTGGCGAAAGTCGAGGATTTCGACATTCCCGGACCGGGCGGTCAGCTCCGCGCGCGCTATTACGAAGCCGCCGATGCGGTCGAGGCGCCGTTGATCGTTTATATCCACGGCGGCGGCTTTGTCTGTTGCGATATCGATACGCACGATTCGATCTGCTCGTGGCTGGCGAAATCCTCGCAAGGGCGGGTGCTGGCGATCAGCTATCGCCTTGCGCCGGAGACGCGCTTTCCCGGCCAACTCGAAGACGTGCGCGCTGCTTGCGCGTGGGCGTTTCAGAACGCGTCTCGCCTTGGCGCGACACCGGAAAAAATCGTGCTCGCTGGCGATAGCGCCGGCGCCTATCTGGCGGCGACCGCGACGCTCGAACTCAATCGCGTGACGCCGGGCGCGGTCCCTCTACAGGTGTTGCTCTATCCGCTCGTGCATGTGCAGGATTCGCTCTGGGCCGACGAAGAGTTGCGCAACTTCCGCTTCCTCGGCCGCGTCGCCGCGCTTTACATCGCGCGCAGTCTGGGTGCGGAGGCGCTGCCGTCTTTGCTTGACGTTGACCTATCCGCCGCGCCGCCAACGATCATCGCCGGCGGGGGCGCGATGGATCCGGTGCGCAATGATGCGAAAGCGTTGGTTGACGCACTCAGAAGGTCTGGCGTGCCTGTGATCGAGAAGAAATACCCGGTGCTCATGCACGGGGGCCTCAATTTCACCGCCTATTCCAAAACCGCCACTACGGCTCTTCGAGAGGTTGGCCAGCTAGTGCGCGAGGCGTTCGCGCGCTAAACATCTGCCATGAACTCGGGGGAGGATGTCTTATGCGCGCATTTTTGATCGCCGGTCTTGCGGCTTTGGCTGTTGTTGCCTGTACGCCCGCTGAAGAAGAACATGGCGCATTGTCTGAAGGCTGCGGCGCGCGCGCGGTGGCGACGTGGAATACCCCCGCCGATGCGAATGCTTCAGCGGAAGCTATCACTACTGGCCCCGACTGCGCGCGTGCAGTTGCGACGCTGATCATTCGCAATGGTTCGGGTGAACCGATCTATTCTGAAACGCACATCCCTTCGCAAGTGATGGTGCTCGCGCAAGCCAGTACGCCGGCGGCGATGCAGACGGCGTTGCAAGAGTGGGTCGATCCGGCATCGAACACGACGATGCAAACAAGCTCGGCGCTGCCCGAATGGCCGGCGAATGCCGATAGCCCGCAGAACGGCGAATTCCCGTTCTATCCAGCCGAAGGCGTGACGCGCGATCTCTACAACCAGGTGCGCGACGCAAACGTGCCGCTCTATTGCTATGTGCAAGGCATGGAGAGTTCGAACTGCCTGGCGCTGCGCGACGGCGCGCTCGAAAGCGTCGGCGTTCAAAGCTTCCCGGGCTGATCACGCTTCCCACCCTAGCCTGCGCGCATCGCTAGAGGCGCGTGAACTCCGATCGCTGCGCGTCCTGGAAGCGTGGTTGCTAGCGCTTCGCCAGAACGGCTCGCGCGGCTTCCAGGTCGGGCGGGCTGTCGACGCCTTTGGGAAAATCGGCGATCGAGTCGGCGCGGATGATCATGCCCATCTCAAGCGCGCGCAGTTGCTCCAGCTTTTCGCGTTGCTCAAGCGGCGATGGCGGCGCTGCAACAAAACGCGCGAGCGCGTCGCGGCGATAAACGTAGACGCCGACGTGCCGCTCGATCGGGCCATCGCCGTGCGGCGCGGCGGCGCGCGTGAAATAGAGGCAGCGGCCGTCCGCAGCACGCACAGCTTTCACGACATTTGGATTGTCGCGATCCGCCGCCTCGTTTGAGGGCGAAACCAAAGTCGCGATGTCGGCCCCATCGCGCAGCGCCGCGACGGCTTTCGCAACGTCCTCGGCGCGCATCGTTGGCATATCGCCCTGGAGGTTCACGGCGACGTCGTAGCGGCCGGCCGGATCGAACGCTTCCAAAGCGGCGTGGACGCGGTCCGAGCCGGAGGGCAGGTCGGGGTCGGTCAGGGTGACGTTTCCACCCGCTTTCAAAACCGCTTCGGCGACCTCTTCTTCACAGGCCGCGACCAGAACCGGACCGGCCTTGGCGGCCTTCGCTAGGTCAACCATCCAGGCGATCATCGGCCGGCCGTGAATATCAGCGAGCGGCTTTCCGGGCAGCCGGGTGGAGGCCATTCGGGCTGGGATCACGACGACGGGGTTCATTGACTCCCAGTGCCGTGCGGCGGGTTGACGCGCAAGGGCGCTCCAGGCCGCAGGACTTCATCGTCCCGGCTTGGCGAGCGGCGCAACGCACGCCATAACCCGCCGAACTTTTCCGGGCGCCAGCAAGGCAGGGCGATGAGCAGTCTCAGAAACAATTCGATCCTTGGCGCGGGTCTCGCGGCCGTGCTTGGCGTGATGCTTGTGGGTATCGGTGCCGAAACACTGGTCCACCCGAATTATCCCGAGAAGGCGGCGTTCCTTCCGGAGGTCGCGGCCGAGGCGTCGGGTGGCCCGGCTGCGCCAGCTGGTCCGCCGGATTTCGGCCGTCTCTTTGCCGATCCTGCTGGCTTGCAGGAACTCATCACCCGCGGTGAGCGCGTTCACGCCCAATGCGTCTCCTGCCACAACTTCGATGCTGGCGGTCCAAACGGCATCGGCCCGAACCTGCATGACGTGTTCGGTCGGCCCGCCGCGAGCCACGCTGGCTTTGAGTATTCTGAAGCGATGCATGGTCACGGCGGCAGCTGGGATTATCTGGCGCTCAACGAATTCCTGACCTCGCCAGGCACTGTCGTCCGCGGCACGAAGATGGCGTTTGCGGGCATTCGCAACGATCAGGATCGCGTTGCGCTGATTGCGTTCCTGCGCTCGATCTCCCCGAACAATGTGCCGCTGCCTGCGCCGCTTCCCGAAGCTGCCCCCGCCGAAGCTGGTGCGACGACGACCGAAGCGCCAGCAACGCCGCCGCCAGGCTAAGTTGGATATTTACAGCAACGCCGGCGCTTCAGGCGCGCGTATTGTTCAATACGTTGCGCTTGGCGCGACTCTTATAGGCGCCTTTGTCGGCGTGACTGAGGGTGCGCCAGAGATTGCGCCGGTCGTTCTGGGCATTGGCGCGGCGTGCCTTGCCGGCTTCGAATTTTTCTACATCCGCAATCAAGTCACGCGGGTCGGCCAAGACGCCAATGGCTGGGCGATGCATACGCTGACGACGTTCGGTGAGCGGGCCGTGCGTTTCGAGGCGTCGCAAGCGCGCCTTGGCGCGGCGTTTCAACGCCAATCGCTTTATGGTGAGACGGCCACGTCTTTTCCGTTTGTCGTGGCAGGCCACACCTACATGCTCGACGGTACGCCGCCGGCGCGCGTGGATGTCGCGGCGTTTCTTCAGCACTTCCAGAGCTGAAAACAAAAACGGCGCCTTGCTGAGCAAGACGCCGTCTTGTCGTAGTGTCGCCCGTGCTTACGAAACGGCGGCCAGTGTCGGGCGCTGTTCGATCACGTCGCCGCTGAGGATCGTCGAGCCCAGCATGTCGAGGAACGCGTCACCCTTTTCGGTGCGCTCGACGAACACGTTGCGGCCGTCCTTCGGATCGCGGCGGCGCTGGACAAAGCCCAGACGCGACAGCGTATCCAGAGCGCGCGTGATCGCCGGCTTGCCGACATTCAGCGTCGCGGCCAAGCCACGCACCGTGTGCGGGGCTGGCTGCAGACGCACCGTCATCAAGACCGCCATTTGGCGGGCCGTCAGATCCGGCGCATCAGAACGAACCGTCGTGACGGTAACCCGTCGCCACAGGTCCAGGGCTTCCACTTGGTTTTGACCGAGTTCCATGCCGACCTCCCAGAATTGAATCGCAAGTGGAAGATTCGCTGATTTGGTGGTCGGTGCAAGCTCGAAACCACAAGATGTTGTGGAAGGGGCGAAATGATTAACCAAATCTTGAGGGCCTTAGCCGAAACGATCCTTATTTCGTTTGGAATTCATTAAGTTCATTTCGACTGCGTTTTTTCGCCGAACCGGCCCATCAGCACCCGCCAACTGGCGCGGAGGGCCTGGGCTTCGCCGCCTTGGGGGCGGGCCGGCTTCTCCTTCGGGGCCCAGGCGTAGACGTCGAAGTGCGCCCAGACGGACGTGGTCACGAAGCGGCGCAGGAAGAGCGCGCCGTAGATCGCGCCGGCCATCGCGCCATCGCCGGTGTTTTTGATGTCGGCGACGGGCGTGTCCATATCGCCGTCATAGGCGTCCCACATCGGCAGCCGCCAAATCGGATCGCTTGTTTCGGTCGACGCTGATGCGAACTCCGATGCGAGCGCATCGTCGCTGGTGAAGAAGGGTGGAATGTCGGGTCCGAGCGCGGTCCGTGCGGCGCCGGTGAGCGTAGCGAAATCCAAGACGAGCACCGGATTGTCTTCGCAGGCGCGCGCGAGCGCGTCGGCGAGGATCAGGCGGCCCTCGGCGTCGGTGTTGTCGATTTCGACCGTGAGGCCTTTGCGGCTCTTGATGATGTCGCCGGGACGAAACGCATCGCTGGAGACGGAATTTTCGACGGCGGGAATGAAGACGTCGAGCCGCACGTTGAGCTTTGCGTCCATGATGATTTGCGCGAGCGCCAGCGCGTGCGCCGCGCCGCCCATGTCTTTCTTCATCAGGCGCATGCCGGCGGAGGGCTTTAGATCGAGGCCGCCGGTGTCGAAGCAAACGCCTTTGCCGACAAGCGCGACGCGCGGTGCGTTCGCATCGCCCCATGAGACGTGCAGCATACGCGGCGCGTCGGCGGCGGCGCGACCGACGGCGTGCACGAGTGGATAGTTTTGGCTGAGCAGGTCTTCGCCGACGATGGCTTCGAAGCTTGCGCCGTAGCGTTTGGCGACGGCTTCGGCGGCGGCGTGCAGGGCTTTGGGGCCCATGTCGTTGGTGGGCGTGTTGACGAGATCGCGCGCGAGCCAGCTGGCCTCCACGATGCGTGCGGCTTCGGCCATGTCCGCGCCTTCGGGCGGGGCGAGCAGCGGCGCGGGGCGTTTGCGTTTCTTGTAGCGATCGAAAACGTACGCGCCGAGGCCCCAGGCGATGGCCGCGGCTGTGCCGTTCAATTCGCGCGGCGCGAAGGCGATGCGGTAGTCGCCGGCGGGCAGATGTTGCGCGAGCGCACCGATGACGTTGACGTTGGCCTTGTCGCCGGCGCCGAAGAGGACGCGCTCGATGGCGCCGTCTGTCGCTGGAACGAGCAGGATGCGGCCGTTCTGGGCTTGGAAATCATGGGCGGCCGCCATTCGGCGCAGCGTCTCTGAATGGCGCTCGATCCATTGGCGCCACTCGCCGCTGCGAATGACATGGATCGGCACCGCCGAAGCGTTTGAATCTTGCAGGAAGGGTAGGTTCGCCATCTTAGGGACTCGGGACTTGGGGCTAGGGACTAGTGGGGGTGACCAGGTGGGTGTGCAACCGGTTCAGCATCCTGCCGATCAGATCAATGCTCTCAAGCAAGGGCGTCGTGATTTTTGACGGAAGGAGGTTCGCGCGCTCCGCATCTCTAGTCCCAAATCCCTGGTCCCCATTAGCCCTTTGTTGAGCATCGGGGCGCAGCATTAGGCGCTTATTAGGATTCGCGCCCATGTCCCGTCAGCTTGCCGCCTTGCCGTTCGCGCTTCTTGCCGTCTCGTCGCTGGGCGCCTGCGCCACGTTGAGCGGGGGCGGGGAACAGGCGACCGCTGAAGCCGCTACCGGCGCGCCGCAGGGCGCTCGACCGATCGACCGGCGCGCGCGCGAGCAAGTGGCGCGTGAAGATACGCTGACGCAGATGGCGTTCTGGGCCGGTGAATACCAGACCTTCCCGAACGACCTTGAAGCGGCGCAACGTTTTGCCGAAGCGCTGCGCAAGGGCGGGCGCACGGATCGCGCCGCGCAGATTGCGGGCGAAGCGCTCAGCCGCTTTCCGGACGATCGCCAGCTGATGACGACATATGGCTACGCGCAGCTCACGCTGGAGCGTCCGCAACAGGCGCTGCGTCCGCTGGCGGTTGTTGCGGCGGCGGAGCCGGAGAACTGGCGAGTCCGTTCGGCGCTGGGCGCGGCGCTCGATCAATTGGGCCGCTTTCAGGAAGCGCGCCAAGCGTACCAAGAAGCGTTGGCGCTGCAGCCGAACAATGCGGGCATTCTGACGAACCTCGGCGTTTCGCACATCATGGCTGGCGAGCCGGACGATGCGGAGCCGATCCTGCGCCAAGCGGTGGCGCTGCCGGGCGCGCCAGCCGAGGCGCGGCAGAATCTGGCGATCGCCGTCGCGCTGCAAGGCCGCTTCGATGAGGCCGAGCAGATTGAGCGCGTGGATCTGCCGCCGGCGCAGGCGGCGCAGAACATTCAGTATCTGCGCGGGCTGCTGAGTGATCCGCGCCGCTGGAACGACATGGGGCGCGGGCGCTAGGCGCGGAGCGCGCGTCCCATTTGGCTGATCTGGGGACGCTAAAAATCGAGACCGAGCGCAAGGAAGGCGTGGAAGCCGGTGGTTTCGCCGCTGTCGTCGAACGTTGGCCCGGCGGAGGCGAGCAGGCGATAGGGCGCATGCAATTGGTAGATCGCACCAATGCCGAGGCTCGTCGTTGCTTCACCGTCGGTTGCGTCGGCGCCTTGGTGATCGACCTCGACGCCGAGCGTGAAGCGCTCAGTCATTTGGCGCGATACCGCGATGCCGCCGCTTAGATAATCGCGATTGCCTTCGCCAGGATTGAAGGCGTAGCCGCCGCCGCCGAACACCGACCAGGGGCCGAAATCTTTCTGCACCCAGATCGGCAAAAATCCCGTGACCTCGCCGGCGCCCATACCGTTGGTTGCCGTCGGCAACGTTAGGCCCGGAAACGCTGCGATGGAGAGGCCGAGATCTTCGTTGTGATAGAAGCGATATTTGAGTGAAACGGCGACGTCGCCGAGGCCCCAGTCCATACCTGCGGAGTCATGCGCGTAGGCCGCGGGTAGTTCGAAGGTGACCTGCACGTTCGGCGCTGCGCCGTAGTTGATTTCGACGCCTGTCGCGCCTTCGAAGTTTGCGCCGTTGCCTTCAGCCTCCAAGAGCGGCGTGTAGATTTCCCAACGGCCTGTGTCGGTTGGTTCTGGATCGTCGGTGAGGAAGGGCGGGCCTGCCCATGCGGGCGTCGCGATCATCCAACTGAACATGACCAGCAGACACGATGAGGCTGCGTTCTTGTGCAGAGCCATCTCAGGCCTCTCTGCGTGCAGCTTGCTGACGGAAGACGATGATCAGAGTGGCGATGGCGATGCCGAGGGTGAGAGTCGCCCACACGCGGCTCAACTCCAGCCCGCCGCGTTCGTGCGGCTTGTCCAGAAAGTCACCGACCACCGCGCCGAGAGGTCGCGTTAGAATAAAGGCTGCCCAGAAGAGCGCGACGCGATCAATCGCGGTGCGGAAATAGGCGAGCGCGATCAATGCAAGGAGCGCGCAGAAAATGACGGCGGAGCCCAAATAACCGAGCGACCCATCGGCGATCCAGTCGCCCAAGGCGGTGCCGAGCGTTTGCGAGAAGGTGATCGTGATCCAGTAGAAGAGTTCGGCTTTCGGCTCGTGCACCGAACTTACCGACACCGTGCCGAGGACTTGGCGCCAGACGAAGAGAGACGCCAGCACGCACCCGAGCAGGAGGATCGATCCGCCGGGATAGCCGACGCCCATCGACCGGGTGGCGAAATCGGCCAACGTTGTGCCGGCTGTGGTGGAGGCGATTATGGTCGCCCAATAGAGCCAGGGATTGAACCGGGGTGCGCGGATCTGGACAAAAGCCAGAACCGCCAGAAGGGCCCCGAAAATTCCCGTGCCGATCAGGTAGCCGCTTTGCCAGAACGATGTCGGCGCGTCAGGCGTCGTCTCGCCAAGCCACGACATCGAAACGCTGTCGCCGGCGGTCTCGCCAAAGGTGGTCGCCAGGATTTTGATGATCCAAAAGCCCAGAGTGATAGCGGGGACTTTGGTCAGCGCACCATTGTTATGCGTCACGCCTTTGCCTCATCGTTGAACGAAGTGAGGGGCCGTTGCTAAGTCTTTTCGGGCGCATGCGCCCATAAGCAGGCGCTCAAAACCGGCTCTCTAAGCGAATGTCCCATGAAAAAGCCTGACTCTGGCGAGGCCCGCATGCAGTTGGCGCTGCCGGTGGCGCTGATGGCGTTGCAGATCGTTGCAGCCGCGTACTTTGTGATCGACGGGATCGAGGATCAGTTTCTCGATGGGCCGGGCGGGTTCAATCTGGATTTGGCGATGGAATTCGTCATCGCGCTGGCGTTGCTGGCCGGGGTGATTGTGAGTTCGCGCAATTTCATGCGGTTGCGGCGCGAGCTGCAGTGGAAGGAGCAGTCGCTGGCGCGCGCGCGCGGCGCACTCGCTGACCACATCGCTTTGCGGTTTCGCGAATGGGGGCTGACGAAGAGTGAGGGCGAGGTCGCGCTGTTTGCGTTGAAGGGGTGCGATGTCGCGGAGATCGCTCGGCTGCGCGGCGCGGCTGCGGGAACCATTCGCTCGCAGCTCAGCCAAATCTATACGAAGGCCGGCGTGAGCAGCCAGGCGATGCTGGTGTCGGTGTTTATCGACGATCTACTGGACGCGCCATCTCAACGGCAAGCCAACGGCTGGCTCTGAATGATGAGAGGCCTAGTGCTGGCCGCTCATCATTTGGCTGACTTGGATGAGGGCGGGGCCGATGATGACGGCGAAGAGCACCGGCAGGAAGAAGAGGATCATCGGCACGGTGAGTTTCGGCGGCAGTGACGCGGCTTTCTTCTCGGCTTCGGCGAGGCGGAGGTCGCGGTTTTCCTTGGCCATGACGCGCAGCGCCTGGCCAACGGGCGTGCCGTACTTTTCAGCTTGCGTCAGCGCCATGGCGACGGCTTTGACGCCCGGGTGGTCGGTGCGGCGCGCGAGGTTCTCGTAGGCCATGCGGCGCTCGGGCAAGTAGGACAGTTCGGCTGTCGTCAGCGAGAATTCTTCGGCGAGTTCGACGGACGCGGTTGCGATTTCCTGGCCGACGCGCTGCAACGCCATTTCGATCGACATGCCGGACTCAACGCAGATCAGCATCATGTCGAGGCTGTCCGGGAATGAGGACATGATCTTGGTTTTGCGGTTATCCGCCATGTTCTTCAGATAAATGTTCGGCGCATAGAAGCCGGCGGCGACGCCGCCGACGACAGCGACGAGCTTCATCTGCAGGCTGATGTCGTGGCCCATGAACACGACATAGGCGAGCGCGGCGAGGCCGAAGCCGATCGGCAGCGCGGCGCGATAGAAGTAGAACATGGTCTGTGCCGCGTGGCCGCGGAGGCCGGCGCGGATGAGCTTTTCGGTCAGCGTATCGTCAGCCAGCGCCTTTTGCAGGTTGAGCTTGTCGACGAGGCTCTTGGCGAACGAGTTGGCGTCCTTGTGCTGCAGCGAGCCTTGGCCTTTGGCCAGTTCGGCGCGCGAGCGCTTGCGCAGTTCTTCGCGTTTCTTGGCGACTTCCTTCAGGCGCGAGCCAAGCTTGTCTTCGGCGAGCGAGGGCGCAGCGAGCGTCACGATGGTGGCGAAGCAGGCGCCGGCGCCGAGAACGCCCGCGATCAAAAGCGGGTCGGTGAGGGTTTTGACGATATCCATCCGGCCCTCAGAACTTGAAGTTGACCATCTTGTTCATGACGAAGATGCCCATCGACATCATGCAGGCCGCGCCCAGCAGGATGAGATTGCCGACAGGTTCGTTGAACAAGATCATGATGTAGGTCGGGCGCGTGAAATAGACCATGCACATGACGACGATCGGCAGCGAGCCGATGATCATGGCGGACGCCTTCGCTTCGGACGAAAGCGCTTTCACTTTCTCCTTCATCAGCTTGCGCGCGCGCAGCACGGAGGAGAGGTTGCCCAGGGATTCGGAGAGGTTGCCGCCGGTCTTCTGTTGAATGACGAGCACGATCGAGAAGAAGTTCACTTCCGGCAGCGGCATGCGGTCGTACATACGCTGCATGCTCTGATCGAGCGGCACGCCCATGGCGCTGGAATCGACGAGCGCCTGGAATTCGGCGCGTAGCGGTTCGGGGCTTTCGGCCGCGATGATGCGCAAGCACTGGTTCAGCGGCAGGCCGGATTTGACGCCGCGGACGATGATGTCGATGGCGTCGGCGAGCTGGTTGGAGAACTTCTTCTGGCGGCCGGCGACCTGCATGCCGAGAACCCAGCGCGGCAGGCCAAGGAAGCCGACGAAGAAACCCATCGCGCCGGCGAGATACATGAAGAGTGGGTTGGACGCGCCGGCTTGGATGATGAGGCCGGCAATGCCGAGCACGACGCCTGCCGCCGCCGATCCCATCCAGAACATCGCCGGAGAGACGTTGGCGAGGCCGGCTTGCGCGAGTTGGCCTTTCACCGAGAAGCGGCGCTTGCGCGATTGCTTTTCGTTGTTCGAAAGCTCTTTCAGTGCTTCGGCGGTGGATTGGCGGCGCTTCAGCGCGGCGATTTCGGTCGCTTGCTTGCGGCGATCGACGGCTTTCGCGCCGGCGACAGCTTTGACACGCTTGTTGGCGGTGGCGGGTTGGTTCTTGCCGCCTGTCAACGCGATGCCGGCGCCGCCAATGGCGACGAAGGCGAGAACGGCAATGACGACCGCCGAATCCATTACGCGGCCTCCGTTTCGTCCAACGCTTGGGCGAGTTCTTTCTCAAGACCGAAGTAGCGCGCGCGTTCCCAGAAGCGCGGACGGCCGACGCCCGTGCCTTTGTGGCGGCCATTGATACGGCCGTTCTGATCCTCGCCCTGGATCTCGTAGAGCATGAGGTCTTGGGTGATGATGGTATCGCCTTCGAGGCCGAGCACTTCGGTGATCTGGGTGATGCGGCGCGAACCGTCCCGCAAGCGCGCGGCTTGGATGACGACATCGACGGCGGCGACGATGATTTCGCGGATGGTTTTCGGCGGCAGCGAGAAGCCGCCCATCGTGATCATCGATTCAAGACGGGAGAGGGCTTCGCGCGGCGTGTTGGCGTGCAGCGTGCCCATCGAGCCGTCGTGGCCGGTGTTCATGGCCTGCAGAAGGTCGAACGCTTCGCTGCCGCGGACTTCGCCGACGATAATGCGCTCAGGACGCATACGCAGGCAGTTCTTGACCAGGTCGCGCATGGTGACCTGGCCGGTGCCCTCGAGGTTCGGCGGCCGGGTTTCGAGACGCACGACGTGCGGCTGTTGCAGCTGCAGTTCGGCCGCGTCTTCGCAGGTGATGACGCGTTCGGTTGGATCGATGAAGGCGGTGAGTGTGTTGAGCAGCGTGGTCTTGCCTGAACCGGTGCCGCCGGAGATCAGCACGTTACAGCGGCAGGCGCCGATGATCTGCAGGATTTTCGCGCCGGCAGGCGAGATCGAGCCGAACTCAACCAGGTTCGAGAGCTTCAGCTTGTCTTTTTTGAACTTACGAATGGTGAGCGTCGGGCCATCGATGGCGAGCGGCGGCACGATGACGTTGACACGCGAACCGTCCGGCAAGCGCGCGTCGCAGATCGGGCTGCTTTCATCGACGCGGCGGCCGACTTGGGAGACGATGCGTTGGCAGATGTTCATCAGCTGGCCGTTGTCGCGGAAGCGGATGCCGGTTTTTGAGATCTTGCCGTTGACTTCGATGAACACGGCGTTGGCGCCGTTGACCATGACGTCGGCGATATCGTCGCGCGCCAGCAGTGGCTCAAGCGGGCCGTAGCCCAGGACGTCGTTGCAGATATCGTCGAGCAGGCTTTCTTGCTCGGCGATCGACATGACGACGTTCTTGATCGAGATGATTTCCGCGACGATGTCGCGAATTTCGTCGCGCGCGGATTCTGGATCGAGTTGCGCCAGTTGCGTGAGATCGATGGTTTCGATCAGCGCGTTGAAGATCGTCGATTTGACGCGGTAATACGCTTCCGAGCGATACTCGGGATTTTCACTCGGATCGGGCGTGCGCGGCGCGGGCGGGGTTGCCGGCGCGGCTGGGCGCGGCGCGGGCGAGGCTGCCGCGGGCCGCGCGGCAGGCGCAGGCGCGGCGGCGCGCGCCGTCGGTTGCGGCGGCGCGACGGCTGTCGGGCGAGGCGCGACGGCTGCTTGCACGCGCGCAGCAGGGGCGGCGACAGGCGCCGTCGGCGCAGCGCCAGGAGCGTCGCCAGTGCCTCGCTTACCGAACATTCAAACCCCTAGCGCTTCAAGAATGGGATTTTGTCAGTGATCGACGATTTCTTCGCCTCCACCGGCTTTCTGCCCGTCAGTGTTGCAGCAAGGGCGTCGAGCGCGATCGCAGTTTTCGACTGCGCGGCGACTTCGCCAACCATCTGACCGTTGTTCGCGGCCATGCCAAAGAGTTGCGGATCGAATGGGATCGACGCGACAGGCTCAGCGCCCAATGCCTCGGCGAAATCCTTGAATGGGATTTCGGGGCGCTTGGGCACGCCGACCATCGAGAGCACCACCGCCGGTGGTGAATCGTAGGGACGCATCGCCTTCAGAAGGTCGATGATGTTCTTGGTGTTGCGCAGCGACGCCAGATCCGGGCCGGCGACGATGATCGCATCGTCGGCCGAGAGCAGCGTGCTCTTCACCCACGAGGTCCAGACGTGCGGCAGATCGAGCACCACGAAGGGGCTGGTGCGGCGCACGCGCTCGATCACCATCTCGTAGGATTGCGAATCGAGTTCGAATTCGCGCTCCAATGTCGCCGGCGCGGTGAGCATCTGCAGGCGTTGGGTTTGCTTGGTGGTGACGCGCTCAAGGAAGACGTCGTCAACGCGATCGGGCGCCATCAGTGCGTCGGCGATCGATTGCGGCGGGTCTTGGTTGAAGTCGAGCGCGGCGGTGCCGAAGGAGAGATCGAGGTCGAGCAAGGTGGCGCTCGATTCCTGACGCTCGGCGATCGACCAGGCGAGGTTGTGCGCGATGGTGGAGGCGCCGATGCCGCCGCGCGCGCCGATCACCGAAATGACGCGGCCAGCGAACGGCTTGTCCGGGTTCACATAGAGGCCGCACACAGTGCGGATGAGGTCGAGCGGCTGCATCGGCGGCACGACGTATTCGCTGACGCCGCGCGCCATCAACTCGCGGAAGAGGGCGATGTCGTTGACGGCGCCGATAATGATGACCTTGGTGCCTTCCTCGATCACCTGTGCGAGGCGATCCAGGTTGTGCAGCATCTGCTGGCCCTGCATCAGCGTATCGATGATGAGCAGGTTCGGGCTGGCTTGGCTGGCGAAGCGCGTGACGGCGGCTTCGATGCCGCCCGCCTCAACCGTAATTTCCGCGCGCGCCATGCGCCGATCGGCGGAAATGCCCGAGATGATATCGGAGATTTCGTGGCGATCGCAGGCGGCGTGAATGGTGATGCGCGGCACCGGTTGCTCGGTGGTCCGCGTTTCTTCGCGCGGCATGATCGGCGCGGCGCTCATCGCGTGCGCGACTGTCGCCGGCGCGGCCAAGCCGTACGGGTCTTCGTTTGCATGCGGCGCGCTCTCGTTGGCGGGCAGCGGCGGTTCGGCTTCATCGAACGGCGGCAAATCTCCGCCTTCGAGTTCGCCGACGCCGAACGTATCGTCGTCTTCGAGCACGAAGTCGTCGTCTGAGCCGAGGCTCCAGGCCGGATCCGGGTTGCTCATGTTGCTCAAGCCCTATTGAACCGCGTTGCTGATGGTGACGCGTTCGTCGTTGCTGCGTTCGGCGTGCGTCTGCTCGCCGGCGCGGTAGGCGTCCATAACCGTATCGCGGCGCTCGGAGTCGCGCGCGGCCATGTCGCGCGGACGGAGGAGATCGGCGGGATCTTCGACCATCGAGGCGAGATTGAAATTGGTGGCGCAGCCGAAGCTAGTCCACGGCTGATTGTTGCTCTGATGCCCGAGGTCTTGCTCGTAGAGCGGCGCGCAATCGGGTGCTTGCGCCTCGAAGCGGTTGAAGCTCACCAGGATCGGCAGCGTTTCGCCGCCGGCGTCGCGCGTGGAGCCGGCGATCGCGGCGTAGGAAACGCCCGCGTCGGCGAGTGCGCGGCGCGCGTCAGCGGCAAGCACCGAAGCAGATTCAGAATTCGCGCCGCCCGATGGCGTTTCGAGCGCCAGCGGGCCGTGGCCGTAGCGCAGGTAGTCGTTGGCGAAAGCGGCAAGCTGCGCACGCTCGTTCGCGGCCAGCTGCATTTGGCCTGGCGCAACGTTGAGTTCGAGCCGTTGCACCGCGGCTTCCGCCGTCGGTTCGTGGCGGTCGGCCTGCGTCGCCAATGGCGTGCTGGCGACTTCGGGTTTGGGAATGCCAGCGCACGCCGTGAGCGCGCTGACGCCGAGAAGGAGAAGGGGCAGGCGGGATTTCATAACGTGCCTCATTATTCGATCACGTGGCCATGCGGCCCTTGCAGGCGTTCTTGGGTGTCACCTTCTGCACGCGCGGGGCGGTAGAGGTGGTTGAGACGGCCGGTGAGCAGGCTTTCGCCTTCGCTTGGATTTTGGAAGCCGTCGGCGGGCGTGCGGAGATTTTCCGGGCTGGTCGGGCGCACCAGATACGGCGTCACGATGATGACCAGTTCGGTTTCGTTGTTGATGAAATCGCGCGAGCGGAAAAGCGAGCCGATCACCGGCGTGTTCATCACACCCGGCACGCCTTCGACGGCGTGACGCGTGCGCTCTTGGATGAGGCCGGCCATCACGATCGAGCTGCCCGAGGACATTTCAACGGTGGTTTCGGCGCGGCGTACTTGCAGAGCAGGAATGGTGATGCCGCGGATGACGGTGGTGGTGCCGTCTTGGTTGCGGATCGGGGTGTCGCCAGTGGAGATCGCGCCCTCGCTCGTGAGTTCGCTGACTTCGGTCGAAACCTTGAGCGAGATGTTGCCGCCCGACATGACCACCGGCGTGAACGAGAGGCCGACGCCGAACGGTTTGAACTCGACCGAGATCTGGCCGTCGTCGCTGTTCACCGGCACCGGAAATTCGCCGCCGGCGAGGAAGCGCGCGGCTTCGCCGGAGATGGCGGTGAGGTTCGGTTCGGCGAGCACGCGGAGGAGGCCGGCGCGTTCGAACGCTTCGATGGTTGCATCGGTGCTGCGCGCGCGTTCGATGTGGGCGGGGCCGTAAGTGGTGGTGTTGGTGGTCGGGTCGAATTCGTAGCCGCCGACCATGGCGCCGTTGGTGCCGATGCTGTTGTCGACCGTGCCGCTTGGGTAAGCGTAGCTGTCGGGACGGAGGATGTTGCTGGCGACGCCGCCGGTTGCCGCGAGGCCGCCGAGAATGTTGCCATTGACCGAGAAGCCGTTGGCGGTGGCCAAGTTGAGGAAATCGTCTTCGCCGATGAGTTGGTTGATCATCTCATCGTAGTTGGCGTTGATGCCGAGTTGGCGCACCAGGGTGCGGCTCATCTCGACGACGCGCACGCGCACGAGAACTTGTTCGCTGCCTTGCACTTGCACGAGGTTGACGATGCGATCGGGGCCGGGGGTCGCGCCAGAGCCGGACGCGCCGGTGGTTTGCAGGAATTGCGCAGCGATTTGGCGGGCGCGATCGGCTTCGCCAGCGTTGCGCGCCGTGCCCGAGAGCACGATCGAACCGTTCACGGCTTCGGCGGTGATCTGCGATTCAGCGTTGGTGCGGCGCAGGATGTCGTTCAGCGGCGCAACGTCGGGCTCGACGCGAATTTCGACGTTGGCGATCTGACGGCCAGCGGCGTCGAAGAAGAAGATGTTGGTTTGGCCGAGCTGACGGCCGATCACGTAGGCGCGGCGCGCTGTGCGGACGGTCGCGTCAGCGATGGCCGGATTCGAGATCAGGATGTCGCGGGCGTCAGCCGGCAGATCGATGATTGCCGACTTGCCGAACGGCAGCACCAGAGAGGCGGAGCGCGAGCCGCCGCCGTTGTTGATGCGCACGGACGTTGCGTCCGGCGGTTCGACCTGCGCCATCGCGTAGGTTGGCGCCAGCACCATTGCCGCCGAGAGGGCAGTGGCGAGAGACGCGCGTAGGTTTTTGCCGGCGTTCATCAGTTGCCCCCGGTCAGGACGCCGTACGCGTGGATGCGTACGCCGCCGCCTGCTTGCTGGCTCAATTGAGGTTCGTTGGCCGCGCCCGTGCTCATGCCGACGGTTTCAGCTTGGACACCGCGAAGCGCGAGGCTGATCTTGCCCATCTCGTCAGCGAGCGCGAGAACGCGCGCTTGCTCAGCCGTCATTTCAAGCACGGCGACGGAGGCTTCAGTAATTTCGGGTGTTTCCCCGGAAGTTTGCGTGCCGGTCTTGTCACCCAGCGCCATGACGCGGATGTCGCGCAAGATGATGTCGCTGCGAACCGTTTCGCCACCGCCTTCGCGGTTGTTCACGGTCGCGGTCATGATGACATCGACGTGGTCGTTCGGTTGAATGAAGTTGCCGGCGGCGGTGGTCGCCTCGATTTCAATGGCGACGGCGCGCGAGCCGGGATCGAGTTGCGCCGCAAGAAAGCCGTGGCCGTCCGGCTGGACAACCGAAGCGCTGACGATCGGTTCGCCTTGCACGAAGGCGCGGCGCGTCACCCCGCCGACGAGATCGGCCTGCGCGGACGGCTGCTGATCCAAGCGGATGAAACTGTTTGAAACTGAACTGGTCGGGAACAGCGCGACGGCGAGATCGCTCGGCGCCAAAGCCGCGCCCTGCGGAATATCGCGGGCGGCGACAAGCACTTGCTGGCCGGCAATCTGCTCAGCCTCGGCGGCGGTTTGCTCAGCCTGGCGTGAGCCGAGGCCACGAATAAGAAGAAGAGCGCCTACCGCCGCGATTGCGGCGACCACTAGAACGATCAGCTGACGCGCCGACATGTATTGAACTCCCCGCGCGTTCGTCCCCGAAGCACTTCAACGGAACAGACCATTGTTGTGGCTAAGGCAGGGTTAACGGGCTTGACAGGTATGGAAGGGATGGAATCGCCATGAGCGCGCCGATCATGATCGCCACGCCGTAGGGGATGCCGTTTTGTTTTTTCAAAAGATGATCGACGAAAGCCGGGTACGCGCCGGCGGGAATAAGTTGACGAGCGGTTAACAACGCGAGCGCCATCACGCCGCCGGCGATCGCCGTCCAGACGATGAAGGGCATGAAGGCGGTGAAACCGGTCCAGATCGACACCGCGGCAAGCAATTTCGCATCGCCACCGCCAATGATGTTGAACTGAAAAAGCACGAAGCCGAGCGCCAGAACGCCGAAGCCGAAGAGAACGTGCAGGCCGATCTCAGCGAACGGCGCGCCGGCAATCAAAGCGGCGACGGGAAAGATCGCGGCGAGGGCGATGGAGACCCAGTTCGGAATGATGAGGCGCGACACGTCGGAGCACGCCGCATAAAGAAGTAAGCCGGCGAAAGCGGCGAGCGCGATCATTTCGAACATTGCGAAACGACTGTGCGGCGCCCCGACTCAAGGAACTCTTAACAAACAAAACGCCGCCCGAGGGGCGGCGTTTCGAGGAGGGGAAACAAGGACGCAAAGGGCGCGACGCCCGAGGAGCGCCGCGCCGATCGCGTTTATCGCTTAGCCGAGTTCGGCGGCGACTTCGTTGAACGTGGCGTTCAGGCCATCGCCAACCGCCGTAACGGCGAGAATGATCGCAACGCCGATCAGAGCGGCAATCAGGCCGTACTCAATCGCGGTCGCGCCGTCTTCGTTCTTCAGGAAACGCTTCAACATAGTATAACTCCGTTTTGTCGAGTGCTCTTTTCACCGGCCCGGTCACTCGTCGCACCCGACGACCTTCCCAGACGCTCGCAGACATTACGGGAGCGGAGTAAATTTTGCGGCCAACAGAGAGGGTGAAGTTTTTCCTAACGGCGAAGCTCTATTTCGGCGGCTTGCGATATTGTCATCCGATGCGCGTGGTGTGCGCTCTTAGCGATCCCGAAACCATTGGCGCGTAGCCAGTATAACGAGTGATAGAGAAGGAAACGCCAATGCGCGTTCTGCGACCGCTTGTAGCTGCTGCCGCCGCTTTGTTTGTTTTGGCAGCGCCCGCATCCGCCCGTGATGTCCGTGTCGCTCTCGATCAAGCTTTTCCGATCCGGCTTTCGGAGCCCGCGGAGGGCGTCGCCATCGGCAATCCCTCGATCGCCGGCGTCACCGTGCAAAACGACCAATTCCTTTTCGTCACCGGCCGCTCCTACGGTTCGACCAATCTGGTCGTCGTTGGGCAAAATGGCCGCGTGCTCTATTCTGGCCGCGTTGTCGTGACGCCGGATGAGACCGACGTCGTCATGGTTACGCGCGGCGTTGAAACGCAGCGCATCGAGTGCACGCCGCTTTGCCGTCCGCGTCCCGACATTGGCGACGGCGAGACCGCATCCGCGATCAACGACCAAATCAACAACCGCGCCGCCGCCGCGACGGCCAGCCACCGTTAAGCGGCGTTTACGCTTTTGCTTGACGGAAAATCAGCCACTCCGGGTGTAATATCGCTCATCCGGAGGCGATATGTTTTCGCGCGCACTACGCAGAATGAAGGCTTTGCGCCGCTTTGCACGCGCTCGCCGCGGCTCGGCCGCGGTCGAGTTCGCACTCGTGTTGATGCCGTTCTTCCTGCTGACGTTCGGCTTGGCCGAAGTGTCGATGATCGGCTTTGCGCAGACCAGCCTCGATTTCGCCGTCTCGGAAACGGCGCGCCAAATCCGCACCGGGCAGGCGCAAACCAATGGCGTGACTGAATCGCAGATCCGCACCCAGCTCTGCAGCGAACTTAATAACTTCATCGTCATGGGCTGCGACGGCAATCTCTTTCTCGATGTGCGCCGCTTCAATTCCTTCGTCGACGCCAGTAACAACGCGCAGGCGCCGATCCAGAACAACCAGTTCAACTCCGGCGGCATGGGCTATCAGCCTGGCGCGCCGTCCGACATCGTCGTCGTCCGCGCGTATTATCGCTGGAAGGTGATGACGCCGCTGTTCGAGCCGATCTTTCAGAACATTTCAGGCGGCGAACGAATTCTCGTGTCGACGATGATGTTCCGCAACGAGCCCTACTGATGAAGAGCCTTTTCCAACGTCTCCGCCGTTTCGCGCGTGAAGATAGGGGCGTTGCGGCGCTCGAATTCGCGATCATCGCGCCATTGCTGATGGTGCCGCTGTTGCTGGGTTCGGTCGATCTGATCGACGTCATGGGCGCCAACAAGCGCGCGCAGAATGCCGCCGCCTCGCTCGCGGACGTCGTTGCGCGCGACACGGAAATTTCGAACGCCGAGCTTACGAGCCTCTGGCGGGGCCTCGATGTGCTTATGTATCCGAACGATCCCGGCACCATGGAAATCCGCATTTCGAGCATCAGCATCGTCAACGCTTCGACGGCGCGCGTGGTCTGGAGCGAGGGGCATGGCGGCATGGCGGCCCGCACCGCCAACTCGACCGTGTCGCTCGACAGCCGGATGATGAACGTCGGCAGCAGCGTCATCATGGTGGAGTCGGTCTATAAGTATGACGCTCCGCTTGGGTTTTTGTTTCAGAACCAGGTCCGCATGATGCACGACGCCTATCGCCGTTCGCGCCTTGTCGACCCAATTCCGCGCGTCGCCTGACCGGCGCCACTTGACGCGCGCGCCTATCGCGGGAGACTCCCGCGATGGAAGATCCGAAAACGCCGGCCGAGGCCGTCGACCGTCTTGAGTTTCTGCACAATCGCGCCGTCACCGCGCTGATCAATGCAATCCGCCGCTATGCCGAGGAGGGCGTGCCGCCATCGAGCGATGAGCGCATGCTGTTTCGCTATCCCGAGCTGCGCGTCACCTATCTGCCGAATGCGCCGGCGCCGCGTCTGCCGCGGGCATACGGTCAGCTGACATGGCCGGGCGAATATGCAGTCTCGATCACGCAGCCGGGCTATTTCCGCCGCTACTTGATCGAGCAGTTGCAATTGCTGGTCGACGATTACGGCGCCGAACTCAGCGTGCGCACCAGCGACAACGAAATTCCGTATTCGTTCGTGCTCGATGCAGCGGGCGCCGCGGCGTTTGAGAATGTGCCGGCCGAAGAGTTGGCGCGCTATTTTCCGAGTCCGCGCCTCACGCAAGTCGGCGATGCCGTCGTCGATGGCTTGCGTATCGAGCGCTTGGATGGCGCGCGTCCGCTTGCCCTGTTCGATGCGCCGCGCACCGACTATTCGCTGAAGCGGCTGGAGCATTATACCGGCGCGCCGTGGAGCGACGTGCAGCCGTGGATATTGTTCACGAACTACCAGCGTTATGTCGATGAGTTCGTGCGCTGGGCGGCGGCGGGTGTCGCCAACGGTCCCAAGGGGTGGGCGCTCTCGTGTCCGGGCAATGTGCGGATCGAAGCGGGCGACAAGGATGCCGAATTGAAGGCGCAAGGCGCGCCGTGGCGCAAGTTCCAGATGCCGGCATACCATTTGACGACGCCGGACAATGACGGGGTGACGCTAATCAATATCGGCGTTGGCCCATCGAACGCGAAGACGATCACCGATCACTTGGCGGTATTGCGTCCGCATTGCTGGCTGATGATCGGCCATTGCGGCGGCTTGCGTCACACCCAGCGCATTGGCGATTATGTGCTGGCGCACGCCTATTTGCGGCGTGACAAAATTCTCGACGATCGCGTGCCGCTGGAAGTGCCGATCCCGGCGATCGCCGAAGTGCAGATCGCGCTGCAGCAGGCGGCGACATCTGTCGCGGGCGGCGACAAAGAGGATCTGCGGCGGCGTTTGCGGACGGGGACGGTGGTGTCGTACGCGGACCGCAACTGGGAGCTGAACTACAATCAGGAGCGGCAGCTGCTGTCGCAATCGCGCGCGATTGCCGTCGACATGGAAAGCGCGTGCATCGCGACGCAGGGTTTCCGGCTGCGCGTGCCGTATGGAGTATTGCTGTGCATCTCGGACAAGCCGGCGCACGGTGAAATCAAGCTGCCGGGTGTCGCGGATCGCTTCTACGATAGCGCCGTCGGCGCGCACTTGCGTATTGGGCTGGAGACGATTGCGTTGTTGAAGAAAAACCGCGATCGCTTGCATAGCCG
>JADLHI010000189.1 GCA_020848895.1 Hyphomonadaceae bacterium | reverse complement strand
TCAGCTTCGCGCACTTCGTGATTGATCACTTGTTTGGCGGTTTGCGCGGCGACGCGCCCGAACTCGATCGGCGGCAGCAGTTCGACATATTCCTTGCCGAGCACCGCTTCCTTATCCGACTTCAGCGCCACATTGAGCATCAGGTCGGTGGACGGATTGAACGGCCGTGTTTCCGGATCGAGGACGCTATCGTCCACCACCGTCATCACCCGCTTCAGCTCCATCTCGCCGGTCTTGGGGTCAATGGTGGCGCGGATGTCGTGCTCAGCGCCGTAGCGCGAGCGGGCGGCCTTCTGCAGCGCGTGCTCCATCGCCTGGATCACAATCTCCTTCTCGATCGACTTTTCGCGGGCCACCGCGTCGGCGATCTGCAGGATTTCCAGCCGGTTTGCTGAAATGCCGGTGCTCATACTTGTTCCTCTCTTCGAGCCCCCTCCTCTTGAGAGGAGGGGGTTGGGGGTGGGGTGATGCGCCAGCCTCGCCAAATCCGGCGCGGACAGTGCATCGCTATCTTGTTTAGGGACGGAGGTTCACCCCGCCCCCTGACCCCTCCCCTCGCGGGGAGGGGGTGTTCATTCCTCTGCGCCCGCGGCTTCCGCCGCCTTCGCGCGTTTCAAATCGTCTTCGATCAGCTTGTCGGTCAGCACGAGACGCGCGTCCGACAGCGCCGAAAATTTCAGTTTCGCTTCGCCATGTTCAGTGGCGAGCGTGATCTCATCGCCGTTGACCGCCTGAATCACGCCCTTCCAGCGGCGCTGGTTGTTGACTGGCACGGCGGTTTCGCACTTCGCGTCAAAGCCAACGAAGCGCTCGAAATCTTCGATGCGCATCAGCGGGCGATCTATGCCGGGCGAGCTGATTTCCAAGTCGTACTCGCCATCCACCGGATCATCGAGATCGAACACCGGCCCCAGCGCACGCGAAAGCTTGGTGCAATCGTCGATGCCCATCTGCCCGTCGCTCACCCGCTCGCCCATGATCTGCAAGCGCTTGCGGCGATTGCCGGAAAGACGCACGCGCACGATCCGGTAACCGAGGCCAGCGGCCGTCGGCTCGATCAGCGCGATGACGCGCTCTTCAACTGGGTTCGTCGCGCGCAGAGGCGGCTCCCGAGCATTAAAAAAGCGGCGGGCTTTCGGCCCGCCGCTGCGTCTCCACCGGAGACATCAGCGATGTGTTGGATGGGGATATAGCGGGTCTTTGCCCCCACGCCAAGCCCTACTTCGGGGCCAACCAGTTCCGGATGCCAGCTGCAAAGCCTCCCAAAAGCGCGCCACCAATCAATCCTGTTGCAGCGCTAACGAACACGCTCGCGCCGGGCATCGGATTGATCACGTATAGGACGGCTCCAACGCCGGCGCCGATGGCTACCCAGCGCATCACGTTAGCCTGCTTCGGCATTACTCGCTCCCCAGCCACATCTGAACTCAGGCCCGCTCAAACCGCAGCCATATCGGCGCGCAATCACCGAGTTTCTTGGTTTCGTAGCGCGTCGTGACGTGTCCCGGCCAAGCGTTGCGCCAGTCCGCCGCGCGTTCCGCCAGCCAGGCAAACCGCGCATCGCGCGTCACCTGCTCCAGCGTCCAGCTTGCGTAATTCGCCCAATCCGTTGCGAAGCGCAGTTCGGCGCCTGGTTTCATCACGCGCGCCAGGTCGTCCAAGAACTCCGGCTGGATTAGGCGGCGCTTGTGGTGCCGCATCTTCGGCCAGGGGTCGGGGAAGAGGACATAGACAAAGTCGAGCGACGCATCCGGCAGCCGCGCGATCACATCGCGCGCATCGCCTTGGTGCAGACGAATGTTCCGCGCGTTGGCCTCCTCGATGTGGCGCAAGCAGGAGGCGACGCCATTCAAAAACGGCTCGACGCCGATGAACCGCGTCGCCGGGTTCGCGATTGCCTGCGCTACAAGATGTTCGCCACCGCCGAAGCCGATCTCCAAAACTAACTCCCCGCCCCCTTGTGGGGCGGGGTTGGGGGTGGGGGTATCGGCGCCGAAGCTTGAAAGAGCAGCGCTCACACCCCCCACCCCGCCCTCCCCCACAAGGGGGGAGGGAGAGAAGAGTTGCGCCACATCAATCTCACCCTCCGCCGGCACGGCCAGATGCGGCAGCAAAGTTTCCATCAGTCCGGCTTGGCGGGGCTTCAGCGTGCGCGCTTTGATGCGGCCGAAGGTGCGGAGAGGGCGGTGGTCGTCCATGCCCGCGCCCCATAGCGCAACATTGCCGCCGCGCGAACTCGCCGCCCCTCCCTATATCTGCTACCTGAGCTGAAAATCCCGGAGGAACGAGCATGCGCGAACAGCTGAACTTCTACATCGACGGCAAATGGGTCGCCCCGGCCAAGGCGCGCACGCATGACGTGATCAGCCCCGCCAACGAAGAACCGGTCGGCCGGATTTCGTTGGGCAGCGCCGAAGATGTGAACAAAGCCGTCGCCGCCGCCAAACGCGCGTTCGAGACTTGGTCGCAGACCTCGATCGATGAGCGCAAAGCCATCCTCGACAAGATCATCGCCATCTATCAGCGCCGTATGCCTGAAATGGCCGAGACGATTTCCTCCGAAATGGGCGCGCCCGCCCCGCTCGCGCAGGCCGCGCAAGCGCCGGCTGGCCTTGGCTATCTGATCGACGCGCGCAAGCAGCTCGACGATTTCAAGTTCGAGGGCGATTACGGCAACGGCCGCCGCATCATCAAGGAACCGATCGGCGTCATCGGCATGATCACGCCGTGGAATTGGCCGCAAAACCAAATCTGCGCCAAGGTCGGCCCGGCGCTCGCCGCCGGCTGCACCATGGTGCTGAAGCCTTCTGAACTTGCGCCGCTCAACGCCATCGTCTTCGCCGAAATTCTCGATGAAGCCGGCGTGCCGCCAGGCGTATTCAACCTTGTCAACGGCGACGGCCCGGGCGTCGGCATCGCGCTCTCCTCGCACCCGGACGTCGACATGGTGAGCTTCACGGGCTCGACTCGCGCCGGCACGTCCGTGATGGAGAACGCGGCCAAGGGGATCAAGAAGGTCGCCCTCGAACTCGGCGGCAAGTCCCCGAACATCATCCTCGACGACGCCGATCTACAAAAGGCCGTCGCGCGCGGCATGATGCACATGGCGATGAACACCGGCCAATCGTGCAACGCGCCCTCGCGCATGCTGGCGCCGAAGGCCAAGTACGAAGAGGTCGTGCAGATCGCTGCCGCCACTGCGAACAGCATTAAAGTGCAAGCGCCCGACAACGCCGAGAAAGGCGCCATCGGGCCTTTGGCGAACGCCAACCAATTCCAAAAGGTGCAAGGCCTCATT
>JADLHI010000188.1 GCA_020848895.1 Hyphomonadaceae bacterium | reverse complement strand
CCGGCGTCGCGCGCACGCCGATCACGGACATGCAGGCGTACAAGCACAGCCTGGCGCAGCGCCTCGATCCGACAGCGGCGATGATGCAGCGTGTGCAAACCGTCGTGCGCCGCAAGCCAAAGTGCATCGTGTTCGCCGAAGGCGAAGAGCCTTCCGTGATCCGCGCCGCTTATGCGTTCAGTGAGCTTGGGCTTGGAAACGCCGTGCTGATTGGCCGCGAAGAAACGGTGCGGGCAAACATGGCGCTCGTCGGCGTGCCGGAAGAGGCAAACCTCAACATCGTCAACGCGCGCCTTTCCGAGCACAACGGCCTCTATGCCGATTTCCTCTACAAGCGCCTGCAGCGTTTCGGCTTTCTGCAGCGCGACACGCAGCGCCTGGTCAACCTTGACCGCAACGTGTTCGGCGCCTGCATGGTGGCGATGGGTCACGCCGACGGCATGGTCACTGGCGTGACGCGCAACTACGCCACCGCGCTCGACGACGTGCTGAAGGTTGTCGACACCGCACCGCGGGAGCGGGTGATGGGCATGTCGGTGATCCTGATGAAGGGCCGCACCTTGTTCATCAGCGACACCGCCGTCGCGGAATTCCCGGATGCGGCGGAGCTGGCGCAGATTGTGCTGCAATCCGCGGCAATGGCGCGCCAGTTCGGCGTCACCCCGCGCGTGGCGCTGATCTCGCACTCGAACTTCGGCAACCCGAAGATGGAGCGCTCCGAGAAGATCCGCGACGCGGTTTCGATTCTCGATCGGCGCGAAGAGATCGATTTCGAGTACGAAGGCGAGATGAACGTCGATGTCGCGCTGCATCCTAACATGCGCGAACTTTATCCGTTCTCGCGCCTCTCGGAGCCCGCCAACGTGCTGGTGATGCCAGCGCTCCACTCCGCTTCGATCGCCACAAGCCTGCTGACCACCGCGGGCGGCGCAACAGTCATCGGACCGGTGTTGACGGGTTTGTCGAAGCCGATTCAGATCGCCCCGCTCGGCGGCACCGTTTCGGACATCGTGAGCTACGCCACCCTTGCGGCGTTCCAAGTCGCCGAAGCCAAGGCTTAAGCAGGCGCTGCGGGTTGAGCCTGCGCGCGCTTCGTGCGCGCCGCGAGGATGAGACACAGAACCAGCGCCGGAATCGCGACAGTACCGGCCCCAATGTAGAAGACGGCGTACGCCTCCATGAGCGTGCGACCTTGGTTCAGGCCGTCAACGACCGCGCCAGAGAAGCCTTTGAGGAACTTGCCGAAGAGCGTGTAGGTCGAACTTAGCAGCGCGTACTGCGTGGCGGTGTAACCGAGACTTGTGAGGCTCGACATGTAGGTCACGAGCGCGACGCCTGCGAAGGCGTAGCAGAAATTGTCCGCAGCCATGGCGAAGCTGAAGATCGCCAGATGCGGGCCGAAGATGGCGACGAGCGCATAGGCAGCGACGCCAAGGCCCTGAAGGACCGCGCCAATGATAAGCGTGCGCATGTAGCCCAGCCGCACCGCGGCGATCCCGCCCGCCGCAATGCCAAGGAAGGAGGCGACGAGGCCAACCGTACCTCGCACGCCGCCGACGACATCCTTGCTGAGTTCCAAATCCGAATAGAACGGCCCGGCAACCGGTCCGATCAGGAATTCCGGCAGGCGATAGACGCTGATCATCAGCAGCATCAGCAACGCAAGCGAACCGTGCGCTTTGAAGAAGGCGACGAAAGGCCCGATGATCGCATCGATGAAACCGCGCGGCGTCCAGAGCGCGGCCTTGGCGTTCGCATCCATCACGGCATCGGCGCGTGGCGGCTCGGGCGTGCGCAGCGCGGCGAACAAGCCAACACCCATGAAAAGCGCCATGGCGACATAGGAGAGCGGCCAACCGAAATGTTGGGCGAACACAAGAATGAGCGCGTCGGTGACGAGCAGTGCGATCCGATAGCCAAGCTGAAAGACAGAGGTGAAGAGACCAAGTTCGTCGGAATCGTTGGCGGCTTCGATGCGCCATGCGTCAACCGCGATATCCTGGGTCGCGGACGCAAAAGCGACAACCAGCGCCAGCACGCCAATGGCGACAAGCCCGCCCGGCCCGTGCGGACCGACAATCGCCATGCCGACGAGCGCGGCTGCGATCATCAATTGGGTAAACAGCGCCCAGCCACGCCGACGGCCGAATTTGCCCATGAACGGCGCCGGCAAACGATCGATGAACGGCGACCAGAAAACCTTGAACGTGTAGGCAAGGCCGACCCATGAGAGAAAGCCGATCGCCGTGAGCGTCGTCCCCTCATCACGCAGCCAGTAACCGAACGTGGCGCCCGTCAGCAGAAACGGCAGGCCGGAGGCAAAGCCAAGCGCGGCCATCGCGGCGACGCGGGGATTGCGCATCGCGGCCACGGTTTCGCGGAAACCGTATTTCTTCGGTTGGGCGGTTTCAGTCATCTGCCTGCTCCGGCTTTTCCCTATTCGGCCGCGAACGTGGCGGGGTTCGGGCGTTCGGTAAAGCGGGCCGCGACTTGTAGCAGACGGTTCGCGTCGATCGGTTTGGTGATGAAATCGTCCATGCCGGCCTTGGCCGCGTGCGCGCGCTCTTCGTCTCCGGCGTCAGCAGTCAACGCCACCATGGGCGCGGCTGCCGATGGCCCTCCTCCGGCGCGGATGCGCTCAGCCGCGTCGAAACCGTCGAGGCGCGGCATCCGAATATCGAGCAGAATGAGATCGAACGTCGCCGCCATCGCCGCCGCGACGGCCTCTTCACCGTCTTGGGCTGTGGTGACCGAACAACCGGCCTTGGAGAGCAGCGTACGCGCCAGCAAGGCGTTGATCGGATTATCTTCGGCCAACAGCACACGCAACCCAAGCAGCGGTTGTTGTGGCGGCGCCTGGGCCGCCGGCGCCGGCTTGGCGCGCTCTGGCTGATCGCCAAGAGCGGCGCGGACGCGCTCCACAAGAGAGCCTCGGCGCACAGGCTTCAGCGTGTAGTGCTCAATGCCAGCGGCGCGGCAATCGTCGATGATCTGGCGGCGCTCCTGCGGTGCGAGTGCAATGAGCACACGCGCGGTGCGTTGCAGCGCGTCGATCTCCTCGCCATCGATCGCATAGTGCCAGTCGAGAAGCGCAACATCCGCCGCGTCGCCGCGTTCGACCGGTACGGCGCCGAGCGAGATCGCCACGCTGCGCAGCGTTTGCGTCAGCAGCAGTGACGGGCTGACGACGCATATGCGAACGCCGGCAAGCGATGGCGGCGGCGCCGAACTCGGCGCCGGCGCCAGTGGAAGCTCGACCCAAAAGCTCGCGCCAAAGCCAGGGCGGGAAACCAGGCCCACATCGCCGCCCATCGCCAGTGCGAGTTTCTTCACAATGGCAAGGCCAAGCCCCGCCCCGCCGTGCCGACGATTTACGCCCGCATCCGCTTGTGTGAACTCCTCGAAGATCAGCGCTTGCTTTTCCGGCGCGACGCCGGGGCCGGTGTCACGAACGTTGAAACGCAAACGGCCGTTCGGGCGCGGCGCCATCTCAAGAACAACACCGCCCGACTCCGTGAATTTCACCGCATTGCCGGCAAGGTTGAACAGAATCTGGCGAAGCCGCCCGTCATCGCCGACAACGCGCGTCGGCGCATCGCCGCGAACGGAGACGGCGATCTCCAAATTCTTGTCGCGCGCGCGCGGCGAAAGCAGTTCGGCGACGCTTTGCATCGTTGCTTCGGGATCGAACGGCGCCGTCTCAAGTTCGACGCGGCCCGCCTCAAGCCGCGAATAGTCGAGAATGTCGGTGATCAGTTCGAGCAGCAATTCGCCCGATTGCTTGATCGCAGCCACGTAACTTTGCGCGTTGGGCTCAAGCTTGCCCATCTCAAGCAGACCGGCCATGCCGAGGATGCCATTGAGGGGCGTGCGCAATTCGTGCGTGAGCGTGGCGAACAATGTCGTCTTGGCGCGCAACGCGTCTTCGGCCGCCCGCACATGACGGGTGATGTCGCGCGCGATGACAAGGCGCGCGCCGTCAGCGAGCCGGCGCTCGGCCCACTCAAACTGGCGCCCGTCAGGGGCCGGCGCATCGAAGCGGCGTTCGCCGTTGACGAACTCGGGCGTCGGCGTCCGCCCCCAAGGCGGGCGCTGCGGCCCGATCCAATGCCTGAACGTCGAACGAAAGGCTGGATTGGCGCGCAGCAAGGCGCCGTCGGCTGCGAGGATCGCGACCGGATCGGGCAATGCGTCGAAGGCATCGAAAGCTTGTGTCGCCACCGGCTGAGCCATGGCCCGATCAGAAGCTGACGCGGTTAAGAAACCTTAGCGAAACCGGCGCCTTCGGCCGTCGCCCACTGCCGTTTCAAGCTCAGCGCTTCCGCGATATGGATACGTCGCACGCCGTCGGCGCCATCGATATCGGCAATCGTGCGCGCAACCTTGAGCGTGCGGTGATAGGCGCGCGCCGAAAGCGCAAGCGACTCTGCCGCCTTTGCCAGCAAGGCCGCGCCCGGCGCGTCCGGCGTTGCCAGCCGTTCGAGTGATTCAAGATCGAGCGTCGCGTTCAAACCCGCCTTGCGCGACGATTGCGCTTCGCGCGCGCGGCCAACACGCGCAGCGGCCTCCGCCGTACCTTCGATCGGCGGCGGCAAAGCCAGATCGGCGGCGGTGACGGGCGGCACGTCGAGCTGAATGTCGATGCGATCCAACAGCGGCCCCGAAAGCCGCGCCTGGTAGTCGATCGCGCAGCGCGGACCGCGCCGGCACGCGCCAGCGCCAGGCCCTCCCCCGCAGCGGCACGGATTCATCGCGGCGGCGAGGAGAATGCGCGCGGGATAGGTCACGTGGTGGTTGGCGCGCGCGATCAGCACCTGCCCCGTCTCAAGCGGCTGGCGCAGCGCATCGAGCGCTTGCGACGAAAATTCCGGAAGCTCGTCGAGAAACAACACGCCTTGGTGCGCAAGGCTGATTTCACCCGGCTTTGCACGCAAACCGCCGCCAACCAGCGCCGCCATCGAAGCGGAATGGTGCGGTGCTCGGAACGGGCGCGTACGCGTGAGACGGCCGCGTTCGAGCAAACCCGCCACCGAATGCAGCATCGAGACTTCGAGCAATTCT
>JADLHI010000187.1 GCA_020848895.1 Hyphomonadaceae bacterium | reverse complement strand
GGCGCTGGTGATGCGCAAGCGTTTCGGCGAGCGAGACAGTCGTCGTCGATTTACCGACGCCGCCCTTCATGTTGATCACCGAGATGATACGCGCGGGCATTCTTGCCCCTTTCTTTTCGTCCATAATTTTTGAACCCCGGACGGTCGGCGCGGAGGGTTAGTTTCTGGTAAATTTGGGTCAAGCGGCCATGGCGCCTTTCCCCACTGCAATCCGAACGTGAATCTCAGTCACGGTTCAGCAGCGCGGCGCCAATGTGTGTCTTGAGGGTGATTGAGACATGAGACGGCAAGGATCGTCTCGGGAGCGCAAAGTACCATGAAGACGAAGTTTTTTGCCGCAGCACTCGCGGCGCTGACGCTCGCGACCGCCGGCGCAGCTTCGGCCCAGGATTTCCGCCGCGGCGACCGTGACCGCGTGCACACCGGCTTTGCCCCCGGCCTTGAAATTACCGTCCGCAAGGACGGCCGTACGATGCAGTTCAATCGCGACGATCGGATGTTTTATCGGCTCATGGAACGGCCGTTCAATTTCGTGCCGGGTATGACCTACGCCTACACCGATCGCTGCAATCGCCAAGGCTGTGTGGCGTTCGTCTTCGATGGCCGTCACCGCCGCCCGATCGACCGCATCTTCGCGCCGCACCTGCAGATGCGCGGCTACGCCTGGCGCGAAGCGCGCGGCTTTGACCGCAACTATGGCTCGTTCGGCCGCTACGACCGCGACGACCGCACTTGGAATAACGAAGATGACCGCAATTATCGTGATGGCCGTGACGGCCGCTTCGATGATCGCCGTGACGATCGCAACGGCCGCGATCGCGGTGATTGGCTGGAAGGCGGACCGACGCAGCACCGCTAAGCGGCGGCGCTAATGTGGAGCGACGCGAGGCGTTGGCTTAGGCCGGCGCCTCGTTGTCGTGACTGACGGGTTCGCCCATCAGCACGAGTTCTTCGGCGGCGGTTGGGTGCACCGCGCAGGTCTCGTCCCACTGCGCTTTGGTGAGCTTGGCTTTCACGGCGACGGCGGCGACCTGGATGATTTCCGGCGCGTCGGGGCCGGCGATGTGGACGCCGAGGACGTGATCGGTTTTCACGTCGACAATCATCTTCATCAGCGTGCGCTGCTCGTTGCCGGCGAGGATGTGCTTCATCGGGCGAAAGCTGGAGCGATAGACTTTGAGTTTATGCCCCTTCTCTCTCGCGCGCTCCTCGGTGAGGCCCACTGCGCCAACGGGTGGACGCGAGAACACGGCGCTGGCGACATCGGCGTGATCGAAGGCGGTGGGGGTGTTCTGAAATTCGGTGGCGACGTAGGCCATGGCTTCGCGGATGGCGACGGGCGTGAGATTCACGCGGTCTGTCACGTCGCCCACGGCGGAGATGTGCGGCACGCTGGAGCGGGAATATTCGTCCACCACGATGGCGCCGCGTTCGGTGAGGCGCACGCCGACGGCTTCGAGGCCCATGTTCATGGTGTTGGGCACGCGGCCGACAGCCCAGAGCACTTCATCGGCTTCGATGCGCATGGAGTTGGAGAGCGTGACGAGTTTGCGGTTATCCGCCAACGGCGCAAGTTCGCTGATGGTGGCGGCGCTGATGATGTTGACGCCGCTGCGCACGAGATCGGCGTGCACGTGGGCGCGGATGTCGTGATCGAAGCCGCGCAGGATGCGTTCGCCGCGATAGACGATGGTGGTCTCAACGCCGAGGCCGGAGAACACGGTGGCGAACTCGCAGGCGATGAAGCCGCCGCCGGCGATGACAATGCGAGATGGCAAGTCTTTCAGCAGGAATGCGTCGGTCGAGGTGATGCCAAGCTCTTGGCCCGGCGTTTCCTCGGGGCGGTAGGTGTGGCCGCCGGTGGCGACGAGAATCTTGTCGGCGCTGAGATAGCGCCCTTCCCGCACGAGACGGATGGTGTGCGGATCGGTGAGAACGGCGCGATCTTCAAAGAGCGTGACGCCGGCCTTGGTGAGGTTTTCGAGATAGAGGCCGGAGAGCCGGTTCACTTCGGCCTGCACGGACTCGCGCAGCGTCGGCCAATCGAAACGCGCCCAGTCGACCGTCCAGCCGAATCCCTTGGCGTCGCGAAAGGCCTGCGAATACTCCGATGCGTAGACGAGCAGCTTCTTCGGCACACAGCCGCGCAGCACGCAGGTGCCGCCGACCTGCACCTGCTCGGTAATCGCGACTTTCGCGCCCGCCTTCGCCGCCAGCCGCGCCGCGCGCACGCCGCCCGAGCCTGCGCCGATGACGATAAGATCGTAGTCGTGTTGAGGCATTGCTTATCCCTTGAACGCGAGCAGCGCGGCGCCGCCCGCAATCATGATCACGCCAAGCCAGTGTTTAAGACTGAGCGCCTCGCCCAGAAACAACACCGCAAATACGGCAACGAGCACGACACTCAATTTATCCAGCGGCGCTACCTGCGCAGCCGGCCCGAGTTGGAGCGCGCGGTAATAGCACAACCACGACACGCCCGTCGCCAACCCGGATAACGTCAAAAAGAGGTAGGTCTTGCCAGAGATCGCAGCAAGCGGCTGTGCGGCACCTGAGGCGGCGACAACAATGCCGATGAACGCAACGATCACCAGGCAACGGATCAATGTCGCGAAATTCGAGTCGATGCGCTCGACACCAACCTTGCCGAAGATCGCGGTGAGTGCAGCAAACAGCGCCGAGAGCAACGCCCAGAACTGCCAAGACTCGAGAGCTGTCCGCATTTGAGGCCCTTCACTTTCACCCGGCGCTTCGCGCGGCGCGATATCAATCCTCCCCACGAGTGGGGAGGTGTGGAGCGGAGCGAGACGGAGGGGCGAGTTGTGCGCTAGTCGTGCGCCACACGCCGTCGATGTTTTCGTAAACGTCAATATTCGTCACGCGGACCACGGCCCAGCCTTGCTGTTCTAGGTATTTGGTACGGCGCGCATCATACGCCAACTCTTCCGGCGTAGAGTGCGTAGCGCCATCTACCTCGACGACGAGCTTGGAAGCAGAGCAGGCGAAGTCTGCGATGTACGGGCCAATTGGATGTTGGCGACGGAAGCGAGCGCCATTCATCGCGCGCTTGCGGAGGTTCTCCCAGAGGATGACTTCCGCCTTCGTCATGTTTCGACGAAGGGCGCGCGCTTTTTGAGTGACGCGGAATTCGCCTTCCTTGCGCAACTCGCCCCTCCCCCTCGCTTTGCTCGGGACCTCCCCGCTACGCGGGGAGGATAAGCTAGTGCGCGACCTTCATGTAGGTGGGGAGCCAGGTTTCGTTGGCTTTGCGGAGGTCTTCTAGGTTGACGCGATCGCGGCTGCCCGAGGCGCCGAGATAGCTGATCTCGCGGCCGCCGGCTTCGCCGACGACGAGATAGCTGACGCCAGCTGCACGGGCGCGCTTGTCGAGATCGTCGGCTTTGTTGGCAGGCACGGCGATCAGGTAGCGGGCTTGATCTTCGGCGTAGAGGAATTGCGGGTCGCTGAGATCGCCTTGGTAGCCGAGCGAAACGCCGACATCGGAGCCGAGCGCCATTTCGGCGGCAGCGAGTCCAAGACCTCCGTCACTCAAATCGTGGGCAGCGCGGACCGTGCCGTCAGCGATAAGCGAGCGGACGAAATCGCCGTTCTTCTTTTCAAGCGCGAGATCGATCTTGGGCGCGGCGCCGCCGAGCTTGAAGAGATCGCGCGCGTAAATGGATTGGCCGAGATGGCCGGTGGTGTCGCCTATGAGGACGAGCGTGTCGCCTTGCTGGAGCTTGTCGGCGGTGGCGCGGCGTTCAAGATTGTCGAGAATGCCGACGCCGCCGATGGCGGGTGTCGGCAGGATCGCTTGGCCGTTGGTCTCGTTGTAAAGCGAGACGTTGCCGCTGATGACCGGGAACGCCAACTCGCGGCAGGCTTCGGCCATGCCTTCGATGGCGTGCACGATCTGGCCCATGATTTCGGGTTTTTGTGGATTGCCGAAATTGAGGTTGTCAGTGACGGCGAGCGGGCGCGCGCCGGTGACGGTGAGATTGCGCCAGGCTTCGGCGACGGCCTGCTTGCCACCTTCGTAGGCGTCAGCTTCGACATAGCGCGGGGTAACATCGCAGGTCATCGCGAGCGCGCGTGGGCCAGGATAGAGCCGCACGATGGCCGCGTCGCTGCCGCTATCGGCCAGCGTGTCTCCCATGACGTGGCGATCGTATTGCTCCCAGATCCAGCGCTTCGAGGCTTGGTCGGGTTGCGAGAGCAAGGTGGTGAGTGAATTCACGAAGCCTGGGTATTCGCTGGTGAGGCGGTTCTGCTCGCCTTCGGTGAGCGGAATGGCCTTCAGCGGCTGCACGTACGGGCGTTCGTATTTCGGCGCTTCGTCCGCGAGGGGCCCGAGCGGAATGTCGCAAACGATCTGGCCGTGCCAGCGCAGCGTGAGATTGCCGGTGTCGGTGGTTTGGCCGATGACGGCGGCGTCGAGGCCCCACTTTTCGAAGATGCGCTTGGCTTCGGCTTCGCGGCCGGGCTTCAGCGTCATCAGCATGCGCTCTTGGCTTTCCGAGAGCATGAACTCGTACGGCGTCATGCCCTCTTCGCGCGCGGGCACCGCGTCGAGATCGAGCAGGATGCCGGCTTCGCCCTTGGAAGCCATCTCGACGGACGAGGACGTGAGGCCCGCGGCGCCCATGTCTTGAATGCCGATGATGGCGTCGGTCGCCATCAACTCAAGGCAAGCTTCGATCAGCAGCTTTTCAAGGAAGGGATCGCCGACTTGCACGGTGGGGCGTTGCGCGTCGGAGTCATCGTCGAATTCGGCGCTGGCCATGGTGGCGCCGTGGATGCCATCGCGGCCAGTCTTGGCGCCAACGTATACGACCGGATTGTTGGCGCCCTTCGCAGCCGACGTGAAAATCTTGTTCTTATCGGCGACGCCCAGGCAGAACACGTTGACGAGAATGTTGCCGTTGTAGCGCGCGTCGAAATTGGTCTCGCCGCCGACTGTCGGCACGCCGACGCAATTGCCGTAAAAGCTGATGCCGCTGACGACGCCATCGACAAGCTTGCGCGTCTTCGGATGATCGGGTTCGCCAAAGCGCAACGCGTTCATAATCGCCACTGGCCGCGCGCCCATCGTGAACACGTCGCGCAGGATGCCGCCGACGCCGGTCGCGGCGCCTTGGAACGGCTCGATGAAGCTCGGGTGGTTGTGGCTTTCCATCTTGAAGATGGCGGCGAGGCCTTCGCCGATATCGATGGCGCCGGCGTTCTCGCCCGGCCCGTAGATCACGTGCGGGGCTTTGGTCGGGAATTTCGCGAGGTGGACGCGGGTGGATTTGTACGAGCAGTGCTCGCTCCACATGACCGAGAAAATGCCCAGCTCGGTGACGTTGGGCGTCCGGCCGAGCTTTTCCAGGACGAGGTCGTATTCGTCACGGGAGAGGCCGAATTCTTCGGCGAGGGCCAGGGTGCCTGGCGCAAGCGGGTCTAGGGACATGGGCGCGAGATAGCGTGTGTCGCACGCCCTGGGAAGATATGGCCGAAAGGTTGTCGCAGGGAGCAAAAAGGGTCATCTTGGCCCCATGAAAATTGTTGTTGTCGATCCCGATATCCTGGGCGGAGAGCCGGTTTTCGCCGGCACGCGCGTGCCGATCAAGAATCTGACGGACTATCTGGAAGGCGGGGATACCCTGGACACCTTCCTCGACCACTTCCCGACCGTCCGTCGCGAACAGGCTGTCGGCTTCCTTGAAGCGGCGCGCGAACGCATGGCCGCGGCTGCAACCGCAGCCGAATAGATGCGCGTCATTCTGGATGAATGTCTGCCCCGCGTGTTCGCTGACGATCTGCCAGGATATGAGGTGCAAACCGTTCAACAAGCTGGCTTCGGCGGAAAGAAGAATGGCGAACTTCTAAAGCTCATCGGCGCAGCCAACTTCGGCGCCTTCATCACCATCGACAAGAACATGCCGACCGAGCAGCGCATCGCTGGACTGTCATTCGGTTTGGTTGTGCTGCGCGCAAAGTCAAATGGCCTACAGCACCTGCGGCCATTGGCGCGCAAGGTGCTTAAGGCCCTCAAAGATTTGAAACCGGGCCGTGTGATCGTCGTCGCCAAAGGCCGCCCGTAGCCCCCGCTGCGTCAACTCGACAAGGGACCGCTACAGCTCTAGGCAAGAGCACGAGGAGACCTCCCATGCGCGAAATTCCGATTTCCGAAATCCAGACCCTGGTGGGCCAAGAGATCGGCGTGTCCGACTGGCTGGAAATCACCCAAGACCGAGTCAATCGTTTCGCGGACGCGACAGGCGACCACCAATGGATCCATGTCGATGTCGAGCGGGCGACCAAGGAACTCGGCGCGCCGATCGCGCACGGCTACCTGGTGCTGTCGTTGATCCCGTTCCTGGCCAAGAACATCGTCAGCTACACTGGCGTCTCGCGCGGCATCAATTACGGCTCCAATAAAGTGCGCTTCACCAACATGGTGCCGGTCGGCTCGCGCCTGCGCATGCGCGCCAAGATGCTCTCGTGCGAACCGCGCGGCGGCGGCTTCCAGGTCACCAACGAATTCACGATCGAGCTTGAGGGCCAGGAGCGCCCGGCGTGCGTGGCTGAAGTCGTCTCGCTGATCTTTCCCGGCTGATGCTGACCTTCGTTGAGGCGATCTCGCTCGCCGGCGACCGCGATAAGCAAAACGACGACGCGTTAGGCTTTCAGCAAAAGTCCGCGTGGGTGATCGATGGCGCGACCGATCTTTCCGAAACGCCGCTGACGAAAACAGCGTCGGACGCAAGCTGGATCGCGCAAGTTGCGAACACGAGCTTGAACGCTTGGACCTATGGCGATCTGCGCGAAGCAGTGCGGACGGCGAGTGAAACCGCCGCGAGCGCGTTCTCGTATTTGACGCGCGGACAGAACGTCGAGCGCTGGCAATTGCCAACGGCCTCCGTGCTGATGGTGACGGAGAACGAGCGCGGCGTGATCGAGGGCATCGACCTTGGCGATTGCCGCGTCTTCGCGCTGGACAGCGATGGCGCGCAAGTCACCGGCGGCCACGACGGTCTCGATGACGAAGTGAAACTCGCCGCCTCGCAGTCGGAAGCCGATAAGCCGCTCTTGAAGCGCAAGGCCGCGATCGAGACGCTCCGGCGCAACCGCGCGGCGATCAATCAGGAAGGCGGCAAGGTCTGGACGTTCGGCCTTCACCCCGCCTGCGCCGATCACGCGCGCGCCTGGACGCTGACGCTGAAGCGCCCCGCCCATCTCCTGCTGATGACGGATGGCTTTGCGGCCCTCACCGATCGCTACAAAGCTTACGAGCCGGAAGCGCTGGTGAAGGCTGCGATCAAAGTCGGCCTGCAGGACCTCGGGCGCGAGTTGCGGGCGATTGAGGCAGCGGACGCCGGCGGTTCGCGGCATCCGCGCTTCAAGCAAAGCGACGACGCCACCGCGGTCCTGCTCCGCCTCACCTGAGCCGGTTGACCCAGCCCAATCATTCCTCGCAGAAGGCGATCCATGAACCGTCGTGAACTTCTCAAGGCCAGCGCTGCCTTGCCGGTCGCCGCCCTTCTTCCCGCTTGCGCCTCAACGGATGCCCCCATGCCTGATGCTATTGCGCTCGCGCCGCCTGTCGCGCGCCTCGAACCGAAGACGATCACGCAGCTCGGCCGCACGCGCGTCGACAATTACGCCTGGCTGAAAGACGACAACTGGCAGGAAGTGATGCGCGATCCCTCACTGCTGCGACCGGACATTCGCGCCTATCTCGACGAAGAGAACGCCTATCGCGAACAACAGATGGCCTCGACGGCGGCGCTGCAGGAACGCATCTATCAAGAGATGCGCGGGCGCACGAAGGAAGACGATTCATCCGTGCCGTCGCCGGATGGTCCCTGGGAATATTATCGCCGCTTCGAAACTGGCGCACAGCACCCGAAATACGCACGCCAGCCGCGCGGCGGCGGCGCCGAGCAGGTGCTGATCGATGTCGATGCGCAAGCGCGCGGCAAGACCTTCTACAAAGTCATCGCCGCGCAGCACTCGCCCGACCACGCGCTCTTTGCGTACGCGGTCGATGAGCAAGGCTCGGAGATTTACACGGTCTATGTGAAGGACCTGGCGAGCGGACAAACGCTCGCCTCGCACATCGGCGATTGCACCGGCGACTTCTGCTGGTCTCCGGATTCGCGGCACATCTTCTGGACCTTCCGCGACAACAATGGGCGGCCCGCAAAAATCTATCGCCGCCCGGCGCGCGGCGGCGAAGACGTGCTCGTCTATGACGAGCCGGATGACGGCTTCTTCCTCAGCGTCGGGCCGACGGAAAGCCAAGAGTTCATTCTGATCAGCGCCGGCAATGGCAGCCAATCGGAATACTACACGATCCCGGCTTCGAACCCGACCGCCCAGCCGGCGCTCTTCAGCGCGCGCGAGCCGGACATGCTCTACACGCCGACGCATTGGGACGGGCGCTGGTACATCGTCACCAACGCCGATGGCGCGGTCGACTTCAAAATCATGACCGCCGAGCCCGGCCGCACGGGCCGCGCACATTGGCGCGAGTTCCTGGGCCACGAAGCCGGCCGCTACATTCTCGGCCTTCACGCGACGAAGGATTATCTCGTGCGGTCGGAGCGCGTGAACGCGTTGCCGCGGATCGTCATCCGCCGCCGCGGCGACGGCGCCGAGCACGACATTTCGCTGCTGGAGCAAGCCTATAATATCGAAGTTGCGGGCGGCTACGAATTCGAGACGGCGACACTGCGTTATGTCTATGAATCGCCGACGACGCCGCTGAAGTGGTTCGACTACGACATGGGCGCGCGCACGCAGGTTCTGCGTAAGACCCAAGAAATTCCGTCAGGCCACAATCCGGACGACTATCTCACCGGCCGCTTCTTCGCGACGGCCGCGGACGGCAAGCGCATCCCGATCACCGTGCTCTATAAGCGCGGCACGCCGCTCAACGGCACGGCCCCGCTCTATCTCTACGGCTACGGCTCCTACGGCATTTCGCTCGACGCCGATTTCTCGATCCGGCGTTTTAGCCTTGTCGATCGCGGCTGGATTTACGCCATGGCGCACGTGCGCGGCGGCTCGGAAATGGGCTTCAGCTGGTTCCAGGATGGCCGCCGCTTCAACAAGCGCAACACGTTCACCGATTTCATCACCGTCGCGGAAGAACTCATCGGCGCCGGCTACGGGCGCCCCGGCAACATCGTCTGCGAGGGCCGCTCCGCCGGCGGCCTGCTTATGGGCGCCATAAACAACATGCGGCCCGATCTTTGGGCCGGCGTGATCGGTGGCGTGCCGTTCATCGACGTCATCAACACGATGAGCGACACTTCGCTGCCCCTAACGCCGCCCGAATGGCCCGAATGGGGCAATCCGCTCGAAGACGCCGCCGCGTACGACTACATGGCCTCCTACTGCCCCTACACGAACGTCACGGCCAAGGCGTATCCGGCCGTGCTTTCAACCGGCGGCCTCACCGATCCGCGCGTCACCTATTGGGAGCCGGCCAAATGGGTCGCCAAGCTGCGTCCGCACACGACAAGCGGCAAGCCGATCCTGCTCAAAATGAACATGGGCGCAGGCCACGCAGGCAGCGCGGGCCGTTTCGAATACCTGCGCGAACTTGCGCACGACTACGCCTTCGCGATCAAAGCGATCGGCGCGGAGGAAGCCGGCGGGGCGTTCTAGACGCGATAACTGCTCACCCGCTTGCGGGGGAGGAGTTACGTATTCCTGATCCCGAACCAGCGGGCGCGGTGGAAGTCGCTGATATTGTCTTCGTAGCCCGTGAGATCGGGGTGAACGAGGTTGGTCGAGTTGATGTAAACGCTGGTGCAGATCGGCGCATCGTCGAGCGCCATCTGCTCTGCGCGCACCATCATCTCGCCGCGGCGCGCGACATCGAGTTCGAAATCGCTCTCGCGTACCAGGCGATCGTATTCGGCGTTGGAATAGCCGGGATAGTTCTGCTCGCCGGTGCGTGTTTCCAAAAGATAGAGATAGTTCTTGGCGTCGTTGAAATCGGCCGACCAAGCGCCATCGCCAACGTCGAAATTCCTGGCCTGCAGATTGGCGTAATGGACTTGCGCCTCGACGCCGCGCAGTTCCACCGTCACCCACGGCGCGATCTGGCGCCAATTGTTCTGCACGATGACGGCGACGCGCGGATTGTCGCTGGTGTTTCGGTGCGAAAACTCGAAGCGCAGCGGGTTGTTAGAGCCAAAGCCGGCGGCGCGCAGAAGCCGCTCCGCCTCCTCAATGCGCCGCGCCATCGGCAGATCGGCCCAGCGATAGCGCGCTGTCGCCGGATAATTCAAAATGCCGGGCGGCACGAACGAGTACGCCGGGTGCTCGCCGGTGCGATAGATATTGGAGGCAACCCAATCACGATCGTAGGCCATGGTGAGCGCTTGACGCACCCGCACGTCGTTGAACGGCGCTCTGGTGGTGTTGAACGAGAAATAATTGCAGGTGAGATACGGCGCCACGCGCACATAGCCCGGCAAGGCTTGGCGCAGTTGCGCGACCTGATTTGAAGGAAAGCGGGTCGACCATCCGGCTTCACCGCTCTGCACGCGCCGCGCCGAAGCGTTCACATCGGTCGACGGATAGAAATACAAATTCTCCATCACAACGTTCGCCGCATCGAAGAAGTGCGGATTGCGCTCCAGGTGGACGATGTAGTTCGACCACCACTTGATCAGCGTAAAAGCGCCGTTGACGACGATGTTGTCTGGATGCACCCAATCGTCGCCGTGGCGCTCAACAACATGCTTGGGCACCGGATACGCCGTGTAATGCATCAGCAATTGCGGCAGATAGGCCGCTGGGTGCTCCAGTTGAACTTCCAACGTCAGATCGTCTAACGCCGTGACGCCGGCGGCATCAGGCGCCATGCGGCCCGCCACGATCGCCTCGGCATTCTTGATCGGATAAAGCAGCGACGCATACGCCGAGAGATTGACCGGATCGAGGATGCGCCGGATCGCGAACTCGAAATCGTGCGCATCGCACGACTCGCCATCGGACCATTGCGCCCGGCGCAGATGGAACGTCCAGGTGCGGCCGTCTTCGCTTGTCTCCCACCTCTCAGCCATTCCCGGGATCGGCTCACCCTTGGCGTTCTCGGTCGTCAGCCCGACGAACATGTTGCCGATAATGTTATTCTCCCAAGAGCCGGTGGCTTTGTGAGGATCGAGCGAGAGGGGCTCTCCCTGGTTGCAGATGTCGAGCGAGCGGTTGGCTTTATCGAAACCGACGATCTGGCCGTTGGCGCAGGCGCCGAGCGAGGCGGCGGCTGTCAGTCCCCCCGCTCCGAGCAGGAGCCGCCGCCGATCGGTCCAGAACGCCGCCATCCTCGTCTCCGCCTCAGCCTGCTCGCGCGGGCTGACAAAGTTCGTCCACAAAGTCTAGGATGATCCGGCTTCCGACGGGAGGGGACTTTATGCGCATCATCTTGGCCGGCCTGGCCTTTATCGCTTTGACAGGATCAGTTGCGGCGCAGGAACAAGCACCCACGCCAGACGCACTCGGGCGCGTCTATGCGTGCCGCAGCATCGCCGACGAAGCGCAGCGTCTGGCCTGCTATGACGGCGCGGTTGGCGATCTGCAAACTGCGCAAAATTCGGGCAACCTCGTTGCGGTGGACCGCCAGCGCGCGCAGGACGTCGACCGCGAAGCATTCGGCTTCTCGCTGCCGTCACTCTCGCGCATTTTCGGCAACGCCAGTTCGGCGAGCAATCCGAGCGCGCCGCAGTTCGAGCGTATCGACAATATTCAAATGCAGATCGCCGGCGTCACCGCGCGGCGCAACATGCCTTCCACCTTCCGCATGACGAACGGACAAGTCTGGGTGCAGATCGACGACGAAAACGCGCGCAACGCTCGCGAAGGCGGCTCCGTCACGATCGAGCGCGCATCGATGGGCAGCTATCTCATGCACGTCGAAGCCGGCGGCCCGGCAATCCGGGTGCGACGTCAGCAATAGGGCCTGCCCTATCTTTCTTTCGGGTCCAGCGCGTCGCGCAGCCCGTCGCCGAGGAAATTCAGCGCCAGCAGTGTGATGAGCATTGTCACGGCGGGCGCAATCAGCATCCACGGCGCCGTGGTCATCTGATCCTTGCCATCGGAAAGCAGGCTGCCGAGCGAGGTCAGCGGCTCCTGCACGCCAAGGCCGATAAATGAGAGAAAGCTCTCGGCCAGGATGATCACCGGCACGTTCAGCGTCGCGAATACGACGACCGGCCCGACGACGTTCGGCACGATGTGGCGCAACACGATCTGAAGCGGCTTGGCGCCAGCCGCGCGCGCGGCCTCCACGAATTCCTTCTGCCGCAGCGACAGCGTCTGCCCACGGACGATCCGCGCCATAGTCAGCCATTCGACCGCGCCAATAGCGCAGAAAATCAGCACCAGATTGAGCACCGGATCGTCGAACTGGACGACCGTCATCAGCACGATGACGAAGAACACGAACGGAATGGCGTAGAGCACATCGACGAAGCGCATCATCGCTTCATCAACCCAGCCGCCGAGAAAACCGGCTATGGCGCCCCAGAGCACGCCAATCGTGAGCGCCACGGTCGTCGCCGCCAACCCGACCAGCATCGAAATCCCGAGACCCAGAATGAGGCGCGCGACCATATCGCGGCCCTCAGTGTCGGTGCCGAGGAGATGCATGTTCGTCCATGTCGGCGCGACAGCGACGCTGTCGCGGAAGATGGTGTCGTACTTGTGCACCCACAAAAACGGACCGAACACCGCGATCAACACCAGGATCGCAACCACGTAGAGGCTGGTCACCGCCGCTGGATTGCGCATCAGCCGCCGGCGCGCGTCTTCCCACAGCGAGCGCCCCTTCACCGCCTGCGGCTGCGGCGCGTCGTCGATCAGGATATCGCTCATGCCGCGCGGCTCCGTGGATCGAGCATTCGGTATGTGAGGTCCGCCGCGAGATTGAGGAGGATGATCAGGAACGAATAGATGAGCACGACGCCCATCACGAGCGTGTAGTCACGCTGCTGGGCGGCAAGCACGAATTGTTTGCCGATGCCGGGAAGCGCGAACACCGTCTCGATCACGAACGATCCGGCCATGACGCCCGCGAGCGCCGGCCCGGCGTAGGAAACGACCGGCAGGATCGCAATCGGCAGCGCATGACGCCAGATCACCTGCTGCTCCGGCAATCCCTTGGCGCGCGCGGTGCGGATCGGGTTGGAGCGCAACGCCTCGATCATCGACGCGCGCATCAGGCGCGACACCACCGCAATGATCGGCAACGAGAGCGTGAATACCGGCAAAATGAGATAGCGAACGCCGTATTCGTCGCGGTGAAGCCCAGCAGTCGGCAAGAGCTGCCATTGCATGCCGAAGAGAAGCTGCATGATCGGGCCGACAACCAGCGGCGGCAGACACACCCCGGCGATCGCGAGCGCCATGATGAGATAATCTTGCGCCTTGTTCTGCCGCAGCGCTGCAATCACACCCAGAAACGTCCCTATCAGAAGCGCCAAGGCCATTGCGCTCACGCCCAAAATGGCGCTTGTCGGCGCGCCCTCGGCGATGATGTCGGCGACGTTCTTGTCCTTGTAAGTCATCGACGGACCAAGATCGCCGCGAATGAGGCCGCCGCCGCGTTCCTTGGTGCCGACGAGATAGCGCAGCAATTGTTGCCCGATCGGCAAATCTAGTCCGTATTCCGCTTCGAGGCGCCGCTCGATTTCCGCCGGCACTTGCCGTTCTTTGGTGAACGGGCCGCCAGGCGCCAGATGCATCAGCACAAACGCGGCGGCGACAATGGCGAGAAGCGTTGGTATCGCCAGGGCCAGGCGCCGTACGGCTTGAGCTAGCATTCTCAGGTCCGTCCTGTGACGCCGAAGCAGTGGCGAGGCGCGCGAAACCTTGCGTCCCCGCAAGGCCGTGTCAACGTGGGGATGTAAGGTGGTCGGATGAGTGAGTTCAAACCTGTGACGCCGGACTTCGCTGTCGCGGCGCAGTTGGGAACTGACGATGTCGCGCGCGCCGCGGCCCAGGGCTACAAGACCATCATCGTCAATCGGCCCGACAACGAAACGCCTGGACAACCTTCCGCCAACGAAATCAAGTCGGCGGCGGAAGCCGCTGGCCTCCATTTCAAAGCAATTCCGTTCTCGGGATTACCGCCAGCCCCGGCGGTGGTCATGGAGACTGCCCAGGCCCTGGATGAGGCAAAGGGCCCTGTCCTTGCCTATTGCCGAAGCGGAACCCGCTCAATAACAGCGTGGGCCCTGGCGCAGGCGCTGGCGGGGAGCCATACGCCTGACGAAATTATCGCCTTGGCTCAAAAGGCAGGTTACGACTTATCGGGGGCGCGGGGGGCGCTCGAAACGCTGGCGCCCAAGGCTTAACCGCCGAACGTTGGCAGCAAGAGTATCCACGCCGTCTTCAACAAGACGATCAGGGACAGGGCGAGCAGCACAGTGCGCACGCGATCCAAGGTAAACAGACAGACGGCGACTGCGCTTTGCATGGCGCGCCTCGCTGCAAACGCGGCGCCGCGGAGCCTTTAACCTCGTGACAGATGCGACGCCTCGCGTGTTTCAGACCTCTGGGTCTGTCTGGCTTAAGGACTTCGAGTTCGGCCTGACCGGCCTCACCGTGCGCAAGACTGGCGCGCGCGTGCCCTATTCGCCAACCATCATCAGCCAGGTGACGGCTTGGTTCCGCTATTTCTTCGCCGCCAAAGCCATTACGCCGCTTGAGCCGCGCTTCACGATCTTCTTCACGCCCGAGCGGGCGCGGCCTTGGTATCTCATCTTCTCGGTCTCGCGCGCCGCCGGCGCCAGGCTGGCGAAAGACGCCGCGCAGGCCGACGTCGTGATGCAGTTCGAGGACGCAACCTACAGCCCGAACGATCCGCCGGCGAAGCTGAAGCCTGGCGTGAAGTTGGTGAATTTCGGTTGCCGCGATGTTTCGAAATCAAACGTCTCGCGGGCCTGCGCCGCCGCCTTCGGCAATCCGCTGGCCGTCGACCCCACCACCTATACGGGCTTGGCGGTCGAAAAGTCCGAGATTAACGCCGCCCATGACGGCCACATCGTCCAATGCCCGACAGCCCCGGTTCCCGGCCGCGTCTATCAGCGCGTCGTGGACAACCGCATGCACGCCGATCTCAACCTGGTGGAAGATCTCCGCACCTCCACCGTCGGCGGCAAGCCGGTCTGCGTTTTCGTCAAGCGGCGTGAAGTAACCAAGCGCTTCCTCAATACGAACACAGAGGTGCTGCTGCGGACGCCGGAAGAAGTCTTCAGCCAAGCAGAACTGGATCAGATCAGCGCCTTCACGCGCGAGATCGGCTTGGATTGGGGCGGAGTGGATGTCCTGCGCGATCGCAATGACGGCAAGCTCTATATCGTCGACGCTAACAAGACCGACATGGGCCCGCCCATCGGACTCAACCTGCCCGACAAGATCAAGGCCACCTACATGTTGCGGGATGCATTCCGTAAGTTCGTCCTCGGCTGAGATCCGCTAATGGCGGCGAAAATTCCGTTCGTCCATGAGATGGACTTTGAATACGAGAAACCGCAGCAGGTCTCGCCGCTGATCCGGCGGCTCGTCGCCAAAAATCCCGGCCCGTTCACGTTTCGCGGCACCGGCGTCTACATTGTCGGCCACGGCGAAGTCGCCATCGTCGATCCGGGTCCGGACGATCCTGAGCACATCGAAGCGCTGCTGAAAGCCGTCGAAGGCGAGATCGTCACCCACATCCTCGTCACCCATCGCCACATGGATCACTCGCCCGCCGCGCATCCGCTGGCGGCGCGCACTGGCGCTAAGGTCTATGCGAGCACGATCCCGCCCAAGCCGAGCGAGTGCGATGCGCTGCGGCTCGAAGCGGGCGATGACCACTACTTCACACCCGACATCAATGTCGAAGACGGCGAATGTTTCAGCGGCCCAGGCTGGACGATCGAAGCCGTGTTCACGCCTGGCCATACGACCAACCACATGGCCTTCGCGCTGATCGAAGAGAATGCGCTTTTCCCGGGCGATCACATCATGGGCTGGTCCACGACCGTCATCGGCCCGCCCGATGGCGATATGACGGATTACTTCAACAGCCTCGAGAAAGTGCGCGACCGCGACTACGCAACCTTGTGGCCGACGCACGGCCCGCCGGTGCGCGATGTGCGCCCCTTCGTGCAAGCCTTCATCGATCACCGTCTCGCCCGCGAAGCGCAAATCCTGGCGCAGATGCAAGCCGGCAAGACCAATATCAAAGACATGGTCTCGGTGATCTACGCGGACGTCGACAAACGCCTCCACCCCGCGGCGTGCCACTCAGTGCTCGCGCATATGATCAGGCTCGTGCAGCTCGGCCGCGTGGTCACGCTCGACCCGCCGTGCGTCGATACCGAATACCGGCTCGCTTAAGCGATATGAATCCCGGCGACGGTGACGAAGCGGTTCAGCGCGACGGCCATGCTGATCAGCAGCGCCACGCCGAAAACGCCACCTAACGTGCGCCAGAGCACGGATTTAAGAGCGTTCGTGTTCATACCCCTAATGTAAGGAGCACGTGTGTAGGAATTCGATATGGCTGCGCCAATTCGTAGCTAACGCGCCGTTAAGCCTAGTGAACGGTCGGCGGCGGATCGCTGAAGTCTTCGAGCGTCACGATACAGCCTTGGTGACGCAAATCGCGGATCTGAAAGCCAGTGGCGCCGAGGTCTTCACGGGCGCTGGCGCCCCACACGATCGCCTGCAGGCGCGCGGTCGCAAGCTCGACATCCAGCGGATCGCGAACTTGACAGACGGCGTTCTCCTCCGTCGTCTCTCGCAGAAATTCTATCCGGTAGCGCATCGTGCCAGCCCTAGTGATCGTGGGGCAAATGCTACGCGCCGGCTTCGCGCCTGCGAATTCGGGCAGGCGGCCTATGCCGTTTGGCCTATGCCCAGACACAGAAACGGCCCCGGTGGCCCGGAGCCGTTTCAATGGCATCGATTGACCTGATCCAAAAGGGGGCGGTCGTGGGGGCGTGCCTTCGGTGCGGTCTGGGTGAGAACGCCGGCCTGGCCCCACGGGTTCCACCTACTCCGCCGCTTGCGCGCTTGGCAGCTTGTAGTCCTTGAACTGCTCCCGGAGCGCCAGCTTGTTGATCTTGCCGGTGGCGCCGAGCGGGATGGCGTCGACAAACTGAACGTCATCCGGCGTCCACCACTTGGCGATCTTGCCTTCGAGGAACTTCAGCACGCCTTCCTTTGTCAGTTTCGCGCCCGGTTTCGGCTGAATGATCAGCAGCGGCCGCTCATCCCATTTCGGGTGCACGACGCCGATGACCGCCGCGTTGGCGACGCCGTCCGCGCCCATGGCGATGTTCTCGATATCGATCGAGCTG
>JADLHI010000186.1 GCA_020848895.1 Hyphomonadaceae bacterium | reverse complement strand
TGCTGACGGCAACGCAGGAAGGCAATTACGTCGGCACGGAAAACATCGGCGCCATCCCGTTCACGGGCATCATCATGGCGCACTCGAACGAGGCCGAGTGGCAGACGTTCAAGAACAACAAGAACAACGAGGCCTTCATCGACCGCATCTACGTGATCAAGGTTCCGTACGTGCTGCGGGTGCAGGAAGAGCAGCGCATCTATGAAAAGTTGATCCGCGGTTCGGAGCTTTCCGAGGCGCCGTGCGCGCCGGGGACGCTCGAAATGCTGGCGCGCTTTTCGGTGCTCTCGCGCCTCAAGGAGCACGAGAACTCGAACGCGTTTGCGAAAATGCGCGTCTATAACGGCGAGAGCCTGAAAGAAGTCGATCCGAAGGCGCGGACGCTGCAAGAGTACAAGGACGCCGCCGGCGTCGATGAAGGCATGGAAGGCATCTCGACGCGCTTTGCGTTCAAGGTGCTCGCGGCGACATACAACCACGACACGACGGAAGTCGCCGCCGATCCGGTGCACCTGATGTACGTGCTCGAACAGCAAGTGCGGCGCGAGCAATATCCGGCTGAGCAGGAAGGGCGGTTGCTGGAGTTCATCAAGGCCGATCTGGCGCCGCGTTATGCGGAGTTCATCGGCAACGAAATCCAGAAGGCGTACCTCGAATCGTATCACGACTTCGGTCAGAATTTGTTCGATCGCTACGTCGATTTCGCCGACGCTTGGATCGAGGACATCGATTACAAGGATCCGGATACGGGTCAGTTGCTCAATCGCGAACTGCTCAACCAGGAGCTTTCGAAGATCGAAAAGCCCGCCGGCATCGCCAATCCCAAAGACTTCCGCAACGAGGTCGTGAAGTTCACGCTTCGGGCGCGCGCGGGTCATGGGGGCAAGAATCCGTCATGGACCAGCTACGAGAAAATCCGTGAAGTGATCGAACGCCGCATGTTCTCGCAAGTGGAAGATTTGCTGCCGATCATTTCCTTCGGCTCGAAGAAGGATGGCGAAAGCGAGAAGAAGCACGAGGAGTTCGTGTTGCGCATGGTCGAGCGCGGCTATACCGAGCGGCAAGTCCGCCGGCTGGTCGAGTGGTACATGCGCGTCAAGCAAGCGGGCTAAGGCGGGCCGCGTATGAACATTATCGATCGCCGCTTGAACCCGGGCGGGAAGAGTTTCGCAAACCGTCAACGCTTCTTGCGGCGCGCCCGCGCGCAAGTGCGCAAGGCGGTGCGTGAGGCGTCTTCGTCGCGTTCGATCAAGGACGCGGGCAAAGGCGGCGAGATTTCGATTCCGTCGGGCGGCGTCCACGAGCCGCACCTGCGCCGCTCCAGCCAAGGCGGCGTGCGCGACTACGTTCTGCCGGGCAACAAGAAGTATGTCGAAGGCGATAGCATCGCGCGTCCGCAGCAGGGCGGCGGGCAAGGGTCACAGGCAAGCGATAGCGGCGAGGGCGAAGACGAGTTTCGCTTCGCACTGTCGGATGAAGAATATCTCGATCTCTACCTTGAAGACTTGGAGCTGCCCGACCTCGCCAAGCGCCAGATCGCGGGCGCCACGTCAGTCTTGTGGCGCCAAGCGGGCTATTCCGTTTCCGGCCCGCCGTCGCGGCTCTCGGTGCCGCGCACGCTGCGCCACTCGATGTCGCGGCGGATCGCGCTGAAGCGGCCGAAGGCCGATGAGATCAACGCGCTGCGCGAAGAGATCGAAAAGCTCGAGCGGGAAGGCGGCCAGTACGAGGCGCTGGTTCAAAAGCGAAAAGAACTCGAACACATCATCCAGCGCTCGAAGCGCATTCCGTATATCGATCCAGTCGATGTGCGCTATCGGCGCCTGGAGTCGAACCCGAAGCCGATCGCCAAAGCCGTGATGTTCTGCCTGATGGATGTCTCCGGCTCGATGAACGAGCACATGAAGGATTTGGCGAAGCGGTTTTATTCGCTGCTCTATCTTTTCCTGAACCGTCGCTACGAGCACGTCGATGTCGTGTTCATTCGCCACACCCACGAAGCATCGGAAGTGGACGAGCAGACGTTTTTCTATTCCCGCGAGACCGGCGGCACCGTGGTCTCGACGGCGCTATTCAAAATGGCCGAGATCGTACGCAATCGCTATCCGGTCGATCAGTGGAATATCTACGCCGCCCAAGCCAGCGATGGCGACAATACCTCAAGCGATAACGCCGTGGTGCTCGCGCAATTGCGCGATGTGATTCTGCCGATCTGCCAATATTACGCCTATGTCGAAGTCGGCATGGACGATGAGGACGATCATCCGGGCGCCGGCGAACCCAGCACCAATCTGTGGCGCGCGTATCGACGCGTATCGGTCGATGCTCCTTTTGCAATGCGCAAGGTCAAGCATCGCCGCGACATTTATCCTGTGTTCCGCGAATTGTTTGCGCGCCGCCCCGAGGGCGTCGCGGCGGATGGCGCCTGATGACTTTGCTCGCACCCGATAACAAGCTGCTCTTCAAAGGCCCGGACTGGGATTTCGATCTCATCCGCCGCGTGCACGATGCGTGCGGCGAGATCGCGATCAATGAGATGGGCTTGGACCCATATCCCAACCAGATCGAAGTGATCACCACCGAACAGATGCTCGATGCGTATGCCTCGACCGGTATGCCGCTTTTTTACCGGCACTGGAGCTTCGGCAAGGAATTCGCGCGCAACGAAGCGCTCTATCGCAAGGGCTATCAGGGCCTTGCGTACGAGATCGTCATCAACTCGAACCCGTGCCTCGTTTACATCATGGAGGAAAACTCCGCGATGATGCAGACGCTGGTGATCGCGCACGCAGGGTACGGCCACAGTCACTTCTTCAAGAACAATTACGTGTTCAAGCAGTGGACGGACGCCGACGGCATTCTCGATTATCTCGAGTTCGCGCGTGGTTTGATCGCGAAATACGAAGATCGCTACGGCCAAGAAGAGGTTGAGCGCGTGCTCGATGCGGCGCATGCGCTGCAAAGCCACGGCATTCACCGTTTCCCGCGCAAGCGCATGGCCGATCTCCGCTCCGAGCAGCGGCGCGAGGAAGAGCGCCGCCGGCACGGCGAGCAGCTGTTCAACGATCTCTGGCGCACGGTGCCGCAAGGCAAGCGTAAGCCGAATGCCGACGAGGATGCGCGCCGTAAGGCGCTGCTCGGCCTGCCGGAAGAAAATCTGCTCTACTTTCTGGAAAAGACCGCGCCGCGGCTTGCGCCATGGCAGCGCGAAATTCTGCGCATGGTGCGGATGATCAATCAGTATTTCTATCCGCAGCGCCAAACCAAGGTGATGAACGAAGGCTGCGCCACGTTCGTGCACCACCGCGTGATGAACCGGCTGCACGAGAAGGGGCAGATCGATGACGGCGCGTTCCTTGAGTTCCTGCACTCGCACACCAGCGTCGTAATGCAGCCCGATTTCGACGATCGCCGCTATTCGGGCATCAACCCATACGCGCTCGGCTTCGCCATGTGCTGCGATATCGAGCGCATCTGCACCCAGCCGACCGACGAAGATCGCGAGTGGATGCCGGATATCGCCGGAAACGGCGATGCCTACGGCACGCTGCGGAGCATCTGGGCGAACTTCCGCGATGAGAGCTTTGTCTCGCAATACCTCTCGCCAGCCTGCATCCGCGATTTCGGCCTCTTCAACGTTCACGACGATGAGCAAGAAGAGGACATGAACGTCGCCGCGATCCACGATGAGCGCGGCTATCGCAAAATCCGCCGCGCGCTCTCGAAGCGTTATGACGTTGCCTATAGCGATCCCGACATTCAGATCGTCGATGTCGATCTCGCCGGCGACCGCAAGCTGATCCTCAGCCACCGTGTGTTGGACGGCATGACGTTGGAAGACAGCGACACCGACAAGGTGTTGCAGCACGTCGCCGATTTGTGGGGGTACGACGTGAAGCTCGTCGAGGCCGACGATGCGGGCACAGTCCGCGCCGAGCATACAGCGAGCCCGCGTCGACCGTTCATGTAGCAGTCCCGTGACTGTCGGCACGGACTCCGGCCCCAACCTGCGCTAAATTCCCAGCACTGCCTCACTGTCCCGCTTGCGGCGCACGTGACGGGGTCTCTGCGGGCAGCGGAGGAATTGGCATGTTCAAGCTCTCACATACGCTGTTTGCGGCGGCATCTACGCTGGCGCTCACGCTTGGGGGCGCGCAGGCGCAGAACTACCAGATTGCGCCGGGCGCCTTGCAGGCGGCGCAGCCGGCCCCGGCGCGCTACATCGTTCGCGCCACGACGCTCTATGCGAACCGCGCGGGACACGACCCCGTTGGCTCGGACGAAATCTATGCTGAGTTCACGTTGCGCAGGCCGGATCGCGCCGGTGGCGAGGAGTTCTTTGCGCGCACAACGACGTTTGGCGATTTCGACGCGCGGGAGACCAAGCATTTCCGCGAATGGGAAAATTGTCTGACGTCGGTGGTTGTCCCAGAGGTGCAACTTGGGCGTAGCCCTGTTCGGGCATGGGATTGTCATCCTGAAGGCGACAGACTCAATCTGACGTTCAAGGTCCGGCTCTATGAGGAAGATCCCGGCGCGGATGATTTCATCGGCGAACGCACAGTGAGGTGGACGCCGCAAGAACTCGACAGCGCCAATCTCGCGGTTGGTCAAAGATCGTCGGAATCCATCCGCATCGGCGACTACACGATGACCTGGGAAGTGATCCGCGTTTCGTAACTAGACGCCGATCCGGCGCAATCCTTCGGCGATTGCCGGATCGACTTGCACGTCGCGCGCGCTGATCGGGCGCGTGAGCCGCAATGTCTCCATGCTGCGGGCGCGCGACAGCGCGACGTAAGTTTGGCCTGGCGCAAACGCGCCGCGGCCGAGATCGATCTCGACGCTGTCGAGCGTCATGCCTTGCGCCTTGTGGATGGTGAGCGCCCACGCGGGGGCGAGCGGGAATTGCACGTATTTGAACTCCTCTTTCACCTCCATGCGGTTTTCCTTGGCGTTCCAGGTCCAGCGCGCTTGCGGCCAGGTGGCGCGTTCGACATCCACTTCTTCGCCGGCATCGAGCACGACCTGCACGATGTCGTCGTCGAGCGCCTTCACCGTGCCGAGCGAACCGTTCACCCATCGGCCTTCCGGATCGTTTTGCGTGAAGATCACGCGCGCGCCGCGCTTCAGCACCAATTCCATCGGCGCGGGGAAACGGTCGCCTTGCTGCTTCGGCGCTTCGCCTTCGAAACCGCCGGTATAGCGCGCGGCCGCGCCTTCAAGCGAAGCGAGACCGCGGGCGTTGTAATTGTCAGCCACGGCGTTGGTGGCGCAGAGCAACACCGGACGCTTCGGCAGCGAGCGATCGAGGCAGACCGTGTTGAGGATTGTCACCGCTTCTTCCACGCCGCGGCGCTCGCGGATGGAAGAAAGCAGTTGGATGAAATCCTGGTTCGTCTGGCGGTGAACTTCCGTCAGCTCGACGCCGGCGATTGGCGCGTCGCGCAGGCAATGCGCCGAGAACGCGTACGGGCTGTTGTAGCCGGCATCTTCCAAGAGCTGCCCCTCGTCACCGCGCACGACCGGTGGGAGCTGGTAGAAATCGCCGACCAGCAGCATCTGCACGCCGCCGAATGGGCGCGAGCTTTTACGCGCGATCTGCAGATGCGAGTTCATCGCGTCGAGAACGTCGGCGCGCAGCATGGAAACTTCATCGACGATAAGGCGCGAGATCGCGCGTGCGGTGCGGGTGAAAAAATAGTTCGGCTTTTCCGCATTGCCGATCAGCGGCCGGGGCGGAAAGCCGAAGAACGAGTGCACCGTCTGGCCGCCGATATTCATGGCGGCCAGGCCGGTCGGTGCGAGCAGCGCCTGCGGATACTGAGGATCGCGCTCGACGATATTGCGAATGAAGTGGCTCTTGCCGGTGCCGGCGCGCCCGACCAGCATCACCACCGGCGTGCGGTCGGAAAGCGCGTTGAGCGCTTCTGTCACAGCTGAATCGGTAGGGCGGGCGGGAATCGACATGCGCTTTCTATATAGAAAGCCCTTCGGCTGCGCTAAGGTCGCGTCCCGAGGAGTAGGCAATGCGGATATTAATCGTGGCGGCGGTTATTTTCCTGGCGTCATGCGCATCTGAGGCGCCCGCGCCCGCGCAAGACAACGCGAGCGCGGCGGCGGCGCCAGACGAGTTGGCGCAGTCGGGGCGAGATATTGCGGAAGCGCAATGCGCGGCGTGTCACGCCGTCGGCGTCTATGGCGCCAGCCCAAATCCGAACGCGCCGGTCTTCCGCACCTTACTTCAGCGCTATCGCGCCGATGTCTTGGAAGAAGAACTGATCGAAGGCGTGCGCGTATCGCACCCGATGCCCGAGTTTCAGTTCAATCCGCAGGGCACCGACGCGCTGATTGCGTATTTGCGCTCAATTCAGGAAACGCCACCGGCGCAATAGCGCTCAGAGCGACCAGGGCAGGTGTGCCGAGAACGGGCGCGGCAGACCGTCGAATTCGAACGAGACGCGCTCATTGGTCGGCGGTATGTCCGCGACGATGAAGCTGCGGCGCGGCTGTTGGCGCGGCGTGCGCAATTGGTGGCCTTGCGCGACGGCGAAGCGCGTCCAGTTCATCGGAGCGATTTCGACCGGCGCCTTCGGTCCTTCCGCAGGCACGATCAGCAACGGCACGCGCGGTGCGACGAGGATGGTTTCGTCCGTCAGTCCCGCGATGGCGGCGAACTCTTCGGCCCCGATCATTTGCGGCACGCGGCCGGTGATACGGAGCTGCATGTCGAGTTCATAGGCGGCGCCGGAAGGCTCGACGACGCGCAGGCGCGCGGCGTGAACCGAATTGCGCTCGGTTTGCAAAATCGAATCGTCGGCGAGGGTGACGATGCCCATATCGCGATCGATGACGAAACGGCCGTTGCCGTCGTTTAACAGATAGAAACCAGGCGCAGGCGGCTCGATCGGTGTTTGCGGCGCGACGTAAGCCATGGCGTGCTCGATCGCTTCGCGCGCGGGCGTGCGATTGGAATCGACTTCAATCGAGTCGAATGTCTGCGAGAAGGGGTCGAGCGGCGGAATAGTCATCCCGCCACTTTGCCTGAGCATGGCTAATTGCTGGTGAAGTGCGCGTTTGCGAGTTGTTAGTTTATGGACCGCCGGCGTCTCGCCGGCGGTCCATACCGACTAAGCTTGCTCGCCCCAGCCGATCGCGGCTTTTACTTCGAGGAATTCCTCAAGGCCGAAGTGACCGCCTTCGCGGCCCAAGCCTGATTGCTTGTAGCCGCCGAACGGCGTGCCCAAGCCGCCTTGCGCGCCATTGATGTGGACGTTGCCGGCGCGGAGTTTGCGCGCGACTTTGCGGGCCTTCTCTTCCGAGCCTTGCACGTAAGCGGCGAGGCCGTACGGCGTGTCGTTGGCGATTTTGATGGCTTCTTCTTCGCTTTCGTACGGGATCACGACGAGCACCGGGCCGAAGATTTCTTCGCGTGCGATGGTCATGTTGTTGTTCACGTCAGCGAACACGGTGGGCTTCACGTAATAGCCGCGGTTGAAGCCATCCGGGCGACCGACGCCGCCGGCCGCAACCCGCGCGCCCTCATCGATGCCCTTCTGAATGAGGCCTTGCACCTTTTGGAATTGGTTGGCGTTCGCCAAAGGCCCGATGGCGCCTTTCTCGGCGTTGTCGGGCGCTTGCACTTTAATGCTGTTCGCAGTGGCGGCGGCGATCTGCACGACCTCTTCGTACTTGGCCTTCGGCGCCAGCATGCGCGAGGGCGCGTTGCACGATTGGCCGGTGTTCATCGCCATGTGCATCATGCCGCGCGCGACGGCCTTCTGCAGGTCGGCGTCGTCGAGGATGATGTTCGGCGATTTGCCGCCGAGTTCGAGGGCGACTTTCTTGATCCCCTTGGCGGCGTTTTCCATCACCGACGTGCCGGCGCGAGTCGAACCGGTGAAGCTCACCATGTCGACGTCCGGGTGCGAGGAGAGCGCGATGCCGACGCCCGGGCCGTCGCCGTTGACAAGGTTGAACACGCCTGGCGGCACGCCGGCTTCATCGAGAATTTCGGCGAAGACGATGGCGTTGAGCGGCGCAAGTTCAGAAGGCTTCAGCACCATGGTGCAGCCGGCGGCGAGCGCCGGGCCGACC
>JADLHI010000185.1 GCA_020848895.1 Hyphomonadaceae bacterium | reverse complement strand
TGTCCGGCTACCACGGCTTCCTATCTGCAGAGGGTCGCAAGCTTGCCGCAGGGCAACGGCGGCACTCCGAACGCTACTGGCGGCTGATGAGCGAGATCCCGTTTCTCGTGGCCATCGCTGTGGTTCTCCTGGCGACACTGGAACCCTAAACGACCCTCAGGACGTTCAGCAGCTTGACGCTCCCCGCGCGGTGTGGTGTGGCTGTCCTTGCGTGCTTCGGCATGCTCGCGACGGCGGCGCCAGCTAACTTCTCCTAACCGCCGGATTTCCTTTCCATCTCCAGTCCCTCCCCGCGCCACACGTGCGCCTTGGGTCCAGGGACACCTTGAGAAAACCCATGACTGACGAACAAGCACTCGAAGAGCTCACCTCCCTCACGCTGCAAGAGCTCAAGCGTAAGCCGCCGGCGGAATTGCTGGCGCTCGCGGAATCCCTCGAGATCGAGGGCGCGAACACGCTGCGCAGCCAAGACATGATGTTTGCGATCCTGAAATCCGTCGCTGAGCGCGGCGTTGAGATCGGCGGCGCGGGCGTCTGCGAAATTCTGCCGGATGGCTTCGGCTTCCTGCGCTCACCGCAATCGAACTATCTGCCCGGCCCGGACGATATTTACGTCTCGCCGCAGCAGATCCGTAAATTCGGCTTGCGCACCGGCGACACTGTCGAAGGCCAAATCAAATCGCCGAAAGACGGCGAGCGCTACTTCGCGCTGACCAAGGTCAACTCGGTCAATTTCGAAGATCCCGAGCGCGTCCGCCACAAAGTCCACTTCGACAATCTGACGCCGCTCTACCCGACCGAGCGCCTGAAGATGGAACTCGACGACCCAACCATCAAAGACAAGACCGGCCGCATCATCGACATCGTCGCGCCGATCGGCAAGGGCCAGCGTTCGCTCATCGTGGCGCAGCCGCGGACGGGTAAAACCGTCATCATGCAGAACATCGCCAAGGCGGTCGAAGCGAACCACCCGGAAGTGTTCCTGATCGTTCTGCTGATCGATGAGCGCCCGGAAGAAGTCACCGACATGCAGCGCAGCGTGAAGGGCGAGGTCGTCGCTTCCACGTTCGACGAGCCGGCGACGCGCCACGTCGCGGTCGCCGAAATGGTGATCGAGAAGGCTAAGCGCCTAGCCGAACACGGCAAAGATGTCGTCATTCTGCTCGACTCGATCACCCGCCTCGGCCGCGCCTACAACACGGTTGTGCCCTCCTCGGGCAAGGTGCTGACCGGCGGCGTCGACGCCAACGCGCTACAGCGCCCGAAGCGCTTCTTCGGCGCCGCGCGCAATCTCGAAGAAGGCGGCTCACTCACCATCATCGCGACGGCCCTGATCGATACCGGCTCGCGCATGGACGAAGTCATTTTCGAAGAGTTCAAGGGCACGGGTAACAGCGAACTCCAGCTCGACCGCAAGGTCGCGGACCGCCGCATCTTCCCGGCGATCGACGTGCTGAAGTCCGGCACGCGGAAAGACGAACTCATCACGCCGAAGGAGCATCTGCAGAAGATGTACGTGCTCCGCCGCATCCTCAGCCCGATGGGCACGCAGGACGCGATCGAGTTCCTGCTCGACAAGCTGAAGTCCTCGAAGAACAACGACGACTTCTTCCAGAGCATGAATACCTAAGCTCACACCCATTCCCGGGGCTCGGCGAAAGCCGAGAGCCCGGGACCCATAAACACGATTGGTCGGAGGCGCGGTGCAGATCGCGCCTCTTGCTTTTCGCAGACGTGGTTATGGGTCCCGGACTTGCCCTGCGGGCAATCCGGGAATGGGTGGTTGAGTGTTCGCGCGAGTGCTAGACATCGCGCAACGGAGGGACGCCCATGCTCAAAGTCTATCACTCGCAAGGCGCACGCTCGCTGCGCGTGCTTTGGCTCTGCGAAGAGATGGGCGTGCCTTACCAGACGGCGGAAGCTTCGTTCTTCAAACCGAGCGATGAGTTCAAAGCCGTGAATCCCCTGCGCACTGTGCCGGCGATGATCGACGGCGATGTGAAGATGATCGAGTCCGTCGCGATGATGATCTACATCATGGCAAAGTACGGCCCGACCGATCTCGAAGTGAAGCCGAACGAGCCGGGCTATGCGAGCTATCTCCAATTCCTGCTCTTCGGCGAAGCCGGCGTCGCCGCCTACGGCAATCCCCTCGTCGCCACGCGCTTCATGGCGCCCGATGATCAGAAGCAGAATTGGACCGCCGGCTATCTCAAAACCGCGATCCTGAAGCGCCTTGAGTTCGTCGGCCAATGCTTGGACGGCAAACCCTACATCGCTGCCGATCGCTTCACCGCCGCGGACATCTCGGTTTCTTACATCGTCACCGGCGCTAAGTTCGCCGGCATCGAAGCTGACATCCCCGCGCCCGTGCGCGCCTACGTCGACAATCTCTGGCAACGCCCAGCGTTCCAGCGCGCCGCCGCGGTGAAGTGATTCAAGTCTGGACCGCCGGCGCCCTCGCCGGCACGGCTCGGAGGCCAATGCCAAGCGCCAGCGTTTGTTCGATCGACCGCATGCCGGCGAGGGTGCCGGCGGTCCAGACTACGGCACAAGCACCAAACTACCCGTCGTCTTGCGCGCTTCCAAATCGCGATGCGCTTGCGCGGCATCCGCCAACGCGTAACGCGCCGGCGCCGCGATCCTCACCGCGCCCTTCGCAATCACATCGAACAAATCCGCCGCCGTCTCATCCAATTGCTCGACCGTCGCGACGTAGTTGAACAGCGTCGGCCGCGTCAAAAACAGCGAACCCTTCTGCGAAAGCAGCAGCGGATTGATGTCCGGCGGCGGGCCTGACGCATTGCCGAACGACACCATCATCCCAAGAGGCCGCAAGCTATCGAGCGATGCGAGAAACGTATCTTTGCCCACGCTGTCATACACAACATGCGCGCCAATTCCGGTGATCTCGCGCACGCGCTTGGCGATATCTTCGCGCGCCGTGACGATCGCGTGATTGGCGCCGAGGGAGCGCGCAATCTCCGCTTTCGCATCGCTTCCAACAACAGCGATAACATTCGCGCCGAGATGCTTTGCCCATTGCACAGCGATCTGACCAACGCCGCCAGCGGCTGCGTGGATCACGACGTCATGCCCACGTTCCACGCGAAACGTCTTACGCAAAAGAAAACGCGCGGTCATGCCTTTGAGCAAAGAGGCGGCGGCGATGTCGAACGAAATTGCGTCAGGCAATTTCACGGCGCGCGCTTCGTTGACAACGTTCGCGTCCGCATACGCGCCGAGCGGCCCGCTCGCATAGACGATGCGATCGCCAACTTTGAAACGCGTCACGCCACCGCCGATCGCATCGACAATGCCCGCCGCTTCCAAACCCAATCCACTCGGCAGCGCGATCTTGTACAAGCCGCTGCGCTGATACGTGTCGATGAAATTCACGCCGATCGCGTGATGGCGCACGCGCACCTCGCCAGCGCCCGGCTCGCGCTCGGGAAGATCGGCGAGGGCGAGGACATCCGGTCCGCCGTTCTGTTCGAGACGTATCGCTTTCATGGGTTCACCTCTCTCGCCCACATAAGATTGCGCGCCGTCATCACAACCGCGGACCGCCGGCTTCCAGCCGGCATGCCGGCGTCGGCGCCACGCAAAGTCGGGGACGGAGTGTTCGTTTGCCGGCTGGAAGCCGGCGGTCCGTTAGTTCGCGCACTGAAGCGCCGCATAGCCCTCTTCGCCATCCGCGGCGTCGAGATCGCGGACTGCCTCTTCGGCATCCTCAACGGCGACGATCTGCGTATGCGCACGTGCGGCCTCCGCATAGTTGCGCCCCTCGCCGAACATCCCGAACCGTGTCTCGACCCCGCGCGCCGCCAACGCCTGCACCAGCGACGCCGATGGTGCGTCCGTACCGACCCACGCCACAATGCGCGCAAGATCGACCCCGCGCCGCTCCAGCGTATCAAGCTCGCGCGCGTTGGAGATCGTCGTGTAGATCATCGCCTGTGGCGCCAGCCGCGCCAGCCGCGCCGCGCCATCGACGCTGTAGGTCACGAACACCACCCGGCTCATCGCGTTCGCGGCCTCGACCGCGCCGATCACATCCTCGTAGCGCACGCCGCGTTTGATATCGAGTTCGAGCACAGTCTTGCCATCGGCCCACTCAAGCGCGTCCGCCAATGTCGGCACACGCGCATCGACGCGCTGGCCGTTGTCGTCTTCGAGCTGGAACGTCAGCAGCTGCGCCAAGTCGAGATCGGCGATGGCGCCCGTGCCCGTCGTCGTGCGATCCGCGCGGTCATCGTGCATGAGCACCAGCACGCCGTCGGCGGTCTGCGCGATATCGACCTCCAAGAATGTCCCTGGTGCGGCGCGCAGCGTGTTCTCAAACGTTGGGATCGCATTCTCGGCAAAGCCGGGCGCGGGGCCGCCGCGATGCGCCGAGATCGCCGTGAACCCGCGATCGCGCAGGCAATCGAAATAGGCCGGCAAGTTCGACGGCACGGCCGCGGCTTGGCTCGATTGAGTTGAGCCGATGCTGGCGACATCCGCATCGCAAGCCGCGAGCGCAAGCAGCGCGGCGACCATCAAGCGCTTCATGCGAGCGCCTTGTTCAAGAACGCGATCGTGCGCCCATCAGCCAATTGCTTTGCGGCTTCATCGTAGTGCGCGCCGCCTTCGCGCGTGAACGCGTGATCCTGCTCGGCGTACTCGCACACGGTGACGAGCGGATTGCTCTTCAGCGTCTCGCGGATCGTGTTGAGCGCTTCCACCGGAATGAAGCCGTCCTTCATCGGGTTGTGGAGCATCACCGGCTTCTTGATGCCGCTGGCTTCACCGAGCGCGGTGTGGATGCCGCCGCCATGGTAGCAAACTGTCGCGTCGGTATCCGTCCGGCACGCCGCCAGGAACGCGATGTAACCGCCCATGCAATAGCCCAACGCGCCGGCCTTGCTGACGCCTTGCGAGCGCGCCCACGTCAGCGTCGCCTGCACGTCTTTGACGCTCGCGTTCTTGTCGAGCTGGTTCATGTAGTCGATGGCCTGCTTCCACTCGGCCTCGGTCTGGTCGGTCAGATCGATGCCCGGCTTGATCC
>JADLHI010000184.1 GCA_020848895.1 Hyphomonadaceae bacterium | reverse complement strand
GCTGGCGTATGGCGCTGCCGCGCGAAATCGTCCCGCGCAGCCTGATCGTCACTCCAGACGTCGACATCGTTGCGCGCCTGGCGACGCGCTATCCCAACGATCGCTTCGCGCAATACACCACGGCCCACGACATCACGCAGTCGAGCTTCTATGCGCTGATGGGCGCTGAGAATGCATGCGTCGCCTGGACCGACGCGATGGTGACCGGCCTCGCACAGCGCCAGCACATGCCGAACTTCCGCTCGTATCTGGCGGCGGGCGAAACCCACTCGATCCTGCGCACGCCGCGCTTCTACACCGAGACAAGCGGCGGCGCGCCGTTGGCGGAATGGCTGGCGGCGGCGCTGAGCGATGGCGCAAGGGGCTGGGACAACCGCGCTTGCGAGAATTGCATGATCCGCCCGACGCGCTGTTTGTATTAGTGCGACAAATATGGACCGCCGGCGCCCCGCCGGCATGCGCTGATGTTTGCGAAAAGCGAGCGCGGGCCTCCGGCCCGCATGCGAGGCGGAGCCTCGCGCTCCAACTTGGATAGTTTCGCGCAGGCCGGCGGGGCGCCGGCGGTCCATATTGGGAGCTAGAACACCGCTTGCGCGTCGCCGCCCATCATTTGCTGACGCACCAGTGGGATCGGCGGACCGCCATAGCTCAGGAACTGGTCGTGAAAATCGCGCCAGCCTTCGCGGCCGCCGTGTGAGGCTGTCCAATCTTCGCGCAGGCGGCGGATCATCAGCTTGCCGAGCGTGTAGTTGAGATAGGCGGGATCATAAGTGCCGCGCGCGGCTTGCTGGCGGGCGTTGCCTTCATCCTGATAGCACTCGTTGACGAACATCTCGCGCGATTGATCGACCGTCATCCGCCCGGTGTGCATCAAGATGGCTGACAGGAAACGGCAATCGCGGCGCAGCGCGTTGGAGATTTGGCCGACATGGATTTCAGCGCTGCCCTCGCCTAGCCCCGCATCCCACATCATCTCCTCGGTGTAGTGCGCCCAGCCCTCGGCGTAGGCGTAGCCAACGAAGACGCGGCCGAATTGGTTTTGCGAACGGTTGGCGTGGAGGAAGTTGAGGAAATGCCCGGGCCAGACTTCGTGCGCTGAGACGAAGAGAAGTTCGGCTTGGCCGGGCACGAAATCACGCTGCACTTGCGCGGGCCAAGATGGGTCCGGCGGGGCGATGTAATAGACCGACGGCAGGTTCGTCTCGTAGGGGCCGGGAATGTCGATATAGGCGAAGTTCTGCCGGCGGAACGGCGGCGCTTCGGCGACTTGCGCCTCCTCCGTGCCGGGAATGGTGACGAGGTTATGGTCGACGATGAACTGGCGCAGGCCGGCGAGTTGAGCGCGCGCGCCTTCGACCGAACCGCCTTCCGGCTTATGCGCGCCCATGCGCGCCATGCATTGCGGGATCGTCGCGCCGGGGGCGAATTGCGCGCAGGCTTCGCGCATCGCGGTTTGGTTGCGCGCGAGGTCCTCACGGCCGATGCGCTCGATTTCCTCGAGCGGCAGATCGACCATTTCGGTGTCGCGCAGCATTTGTGAGAAGCGCTCGGCGCCGAGGGCAAAATCGTTGTTGGCGGTGGCGCGCTGGGCTTCGATCCAATCGGAAAGCTCGCGCATCGCCGCTGACGCGGCGCTCGATGCTTCGGTGAGTTGGCTTTGCAGCGCGGCGTCGGTGACTTCGGCGAACGCGGCCTTGCCGTCGCCTTGGTAATAGTCAGCCAGACCGCCGAACGAAGCGCGGCCATAGTTCACGAACGTCAGCGGCATCGGCGTGCGCAGGTTGGCGCGGATTTGTTGCGCGGCGGCCGGCACGGCGCGGAGATACTGGATGTAGGCGCGCAAACGCACGTCTGCGGCGGCGTATGGGCGGGCGACGTACATGGAGGGGCTGAGCGCGCCCATGTAGTAAGCAGGATTGGTGTGGGGCTGGTCGGCGGTGTCGAGCCAGAAGAGCTGGCCGCGCGCGACGGCGACGAGGTAATCGCGCTGGAAGCTTTGCTCCGGGTTCAGCCCTTGCATGGCTTCGGCCTGAGTGACGGAGTCACGCAGGAACGTCTCGGCGGCAGTGAGGCCTGCTTCGCTCCAATCCGGCAGACGGCCATCATATTCGTGACGGCCTTGGCCGGCGCCGAAGGTCGGATCGATCTCGAAGGCCCGCTCGATGAAGGCGTTCTGGAAATCGGCCCAGCGGCTCGCATTCTGATTGCAACCTGCGAGCGAAAGCAGCGCGACCGCGGCGAGCGCTAGAAACTTCTGCATGTGACGATCCCCTTCGCGCCGGAGCTTGGCGGAAGGCGACGCACGCCGCCAGCGGGAAAGCGACGAATACTCAGACCACATCTGCGACAGCAGTGCGAAGCCGCGCTCAGCCGTATTTGAACGTGCTGCCCTTAAGGTCGATCGCCGGGATTTCTTCCTTTTCGCGCCAATAATCCTGCGTGTGCTGCCACTCGTACTTGGCGCCGCGCTTCGGCAATAGGTGCATGCGGCGCATGAGGTAGCCTGGATTGAAATTCTCCGGATCGATCCAGGGCATGATTTCCATCCCCTTATCGGCTTCCGGGATCGCGACCTCGACACGCTGAACACGCGCTTCGTCCATGTGATTCAGCAAGCGGCAGACGAAATCGCCAACAAGATCGACGCGCAGCGTCCAGCTGGCGCGGAAATAGCCGAACACCCAGACCATGTTGGGCACGCCAGTGAACATCATGCCGCGATAGGTGACGGTATCGGCGAAATTGATCGGCTGGCCATCGACGCTGAACGGAATGCCGCCGAGGACGCTGAGATTGAAACCTGTGGCGGTGATGATGATGTCGGCCTTCAGCTCCTGGCCGGACTTCAGCAACACGCCGCCTTCGGTGAAGCGATCGATCTCGTCGGTCACCATGGTGGCTTTGCCGGCGGCGATGCCTTGGAAGAGATCGCCGTCGGGGACGAAGGCGATACGCTGGCGCCAGGGGCGATAGCGCGGGGTGAAATGCGTCATGTCGTAATCGGGGCCGAGGAACATGCGCACGCCGCCAAGCAATTCCTCGCGCAGCGGCTCCGGATCCTCGAACGAGCGTTTGGTGAACTGATCCTGAT
>JADLHI010000183.1 GCA_020848895.1 Hyphomonadaceae bacterium | reverse complement strand
GCTCAAGACTCGGTTGGCCCCGTAGCTCAGCTGGATAGAGCAGGTCCGTCCTAAGGACACGGTCGGGAGTTCGAATCTCTCCGGGGTCGCCACTCCCTTCGCACGCGGTTGATTTCATTCAGTCTTGGCGAAGGGTTGGCACTAGGTTTGGCACTTCGTGTTCGACACACGTTCGACAAGCCCCAACCACGCACGCCAATCCGTTCAATTGCTTTCCGACAACCGAGCGATCGCGCTACGCGCCAGCTTCACCTGCTCCGCGGCCTTGGTGTAGCGCTCGACTTCGCGCAGTGATGCGTGGCCGGTGATCGCCTGCACTTCCTTGGTCGTGCATCCAGCTTCGACCAAGCGCACGGCGGCTGATTTTCGCAGACCATGCGCGCTGCGCTTAGGTAAACCCGCCTTATCGCACCACTCACGGAATTGGTTTCCGAATGAAGCGCTATCTTTGAATGGCTTTCCGTATTGTGTGGTCAGAAACGTCAGGCCGTCCTTCGGCAAGGTTTCGAGAACCGTCTTCAGTTCCGAGTGCATTGGAATCGCGAGCTGAGCGCCGGTTTTGGCCTGCGTCACACGAATAGCGTCGCCGCTCACGTGCTGTCGTCCCATGCGAATAACATCGCCTCGACGTTGCCCTGTGTAGAGCAACAGGACGAGCGCCAGGCGTTCGCGAGACCCTGCGGGCCATCGCTTCAGATACTTCGCAATATCGTCTTCCGACCAAGCGACGAATCCATCGCCGCGCATCCTGAACTTCTTGATGCCCAGAGCTGGATTGTCACGGCGGAGATCGAGTTCGACGGCGTAACCACAGAGAATCCGAATGATGCGGAGAAGGTTATTGGCCGCCTCCGGTCCCCCTGCCTCGAACCGCTCGGTCATTTGCTCCTTGATGTGGCGACGCTCTAGGCGCGTGATGGCCTTCGATCCGCTCTTTACGCGCCAGCGTTCAATTTCGCGCCGGTAGGTCGTCTGTGTGCTCTTGTTGAGCGAGAGGAAGTTGGGCGAGCGATAATAGGCAACAGCAACCGCATCGACGGAATTGGCCGCGACACTGGTGCTCACCTTGGTGGCGCCAAAAGAGGCGCACGCCAATTGATAAGCCCCCATGAATGAGGCTTCACCCGGCCGTCCTGGCAAAGGGACACGCTTGCCTGCGCGTCGAAAATAATAGCGCCACGTCCCGTGGCGATCCTTGAAGCGATCGACGTAAGGGAGCCGGATCGTCGCCATGGCCTAGCCGTCCCACTCGTTTGCGACTGTGAAGTCGACATCAAACTCGCCGAGGGCGTCAAAAGCGCTGTCGAGCAGAGCGCGGTCGTAAACGCGGCGCGCGCCGATTTCCTTCGGCCTCGGCATCCTCCCATCGGTCACGAGCTTGTCGAAGGTCGTGGGTGAAACACCGATGTATCGCGCGGCCTCCAAGCGATTGAGGCCGCGTGGGCAGTCAAATGGTAAGGGACGGCTCATTGGGCGCCTCGATCATCTTCCCGGCTCGCGCGTCGAACCACGAGTGCGGTCGCGAGCCCAATTTTCGATCGCAGATTCTTCGTAGCGCACGAGGCGCGGGCCTGACTTGATGTAAGGCGGCCCCTCACCAGTTCCACGCCAACGATTGAGCGTGTGCTTTGAAATCTTCAAACGCGCAGCTGCATCTTCGACGGTCAGCAAAACTTCTGAGGACATGATGCTCTCCTTTCAGCATCGCGCGTCTCGGCTAAAATCTCGCGCGGTTGCTCAATGAGAAATCCGCTTATCCACAACCAACAAATCTATTCTGCCGTGCGATGAAAACACAAATTGGCGTCGAGAAGAGCGCAGTGTCTCAACTGGTTTCCTCGTGTTTCCGCGACTTACCTCTCGCGACCATCGATCATCAGCGATGGCCCTTAATCGCCCCCAATGTCCCACCGCCACAATTCGCATGTTACGCGACTAAATTCGTCGTCATGCATGAGGCTTGAGCGTCAAGACTTGTCTGGATCGCGCGGGCCCCGTCGCAAAAACGCGTCGAGATCTTCTGGAAAATAGCACACCAAACGTGCCCCACGACGCGTCCATTTCGGCCCGATCTTCTTGGCCCGCCAGCTCTTCAGCGTGCTCACCGTGACACCGAGGTAGGTCGAGGCTTCCTGCGGTGAGAACGCTACTGATCTTTCCACGGGCGGAGCTTTGAGCCGCTTGGCTCTCACTCGTAGCGGCGCTGCGCGCTTGGCGCGCGCCGGCGCCTTTTCTCCTGGCGTGTCGAACAGGTTCAATTGGCCCGGATCGCTGCGACTCTTGCGGGTTCGCGACCCGCGCTTGCGTGAGGCCATGCGAACGGCTCCTCAAAACGGGGCCGACCATCAAACCATCCCGCCCCCGCGCGTCCACGCATTGCAACTCACGATAGAATCCAATACTTCCTCATCCGGGCAAACGTCGCACGGTCGTGGGGATGCTCCAGCGCGTTAAGCCCGGTGAGCCGCAATAGGTCGCGATAGGCGGAGAAGGTGAAGCTCTCATGCGCCCCGTCGAAATCATCCGGAAACGAGATCGCGGCTTCCTTGCGCCAGACGATGAGCTTGTAGGCCGCGCCCAACACGGTGGCCGCGGGCATGTTGATGATCGCGTTCGCCACCCTGCCCTGCGCCTCATGCAGCGCCTCAGCGCGAGCGCACGCGGCCTCCGCGGCCGCGCTGCGCTTTCCACCAGATCGGCGTCCTGCAATCAGCAACGCGTCGGCCTCGTCTTCGGCCGCCAGGATTGCTTCATCGAAACGATGATGTTCGGCGATCAGACGCGCTAGGGCCCTATCTTGATCTGCACCCCAATCCGCCGCCGTGGTTGCCCCCAGCGTGACCGCTTCCACCAGATTCCGACGGGTGAGGTGCGTCATGGAAATGTCCAGCACAGCGGATCGACCAGACGCGTTGCGACACGCTCGATCACCCGATGTTAGAGAATCGACTACGATACAAAGGTATCATCGGGTCTCGCGACCGTCAATCCTTTTAGATCACCACGATACCTATGGATCACCCATGATCACGGCAGCGCAGATCAGAGCGGGAAGAGCACTCGTTCGTTGGACGCAAGAAGAACTGGCGGAAGCAGCTAACATTTCCATTCCCACGTTGAAGCGCTGGGAAGGCTCCGAAGGCGTGCCTGCGGCCGAACCCAACAACCTTGCCGCAGCACGACGTGCACTTGAGAAAGCGGGCGTCGTATTCATCGAAGAGAATGGCGGCGGTGCCGGCGTTCGACTGAAGAAGAAGAAATAACGCGTCAGCGGAATTGCTCTTCGATCCCAAAAGCGGGAGTCGCGGGAGTGTTGACCGATAGCAGACGCTAGGCGGATCACCGCGATCGCATTTGACGACGCCATGTTCGCGAAGACTCCAGTGCGCGACGCGAGGCACGCAAGAAGACGCGCGGAACGAAGTGCTGGATCTTATGCGAGGCCATGCGATGCATCCGCGCCATCGCCCGAATTGAGTTCGTGAAGCTCCTCTCCATCACAGACAGAGACAAAGAGCCCTGACGGAGCCCGCACGGTTCCGACGATCACCATCAACAGACCGTTCATCACGTGGTGTGACTTGCGCACGATCTCCACGACATTTCGGCGATCTTGCTGAGACGGGCGCGGGCACCGTTGCTTGTGCGTGTGCCAATCACCCAAGAATAACAGACCGGCCCGATGCATGTCGTCGATCTCTGCCTGTTCATCCTCCCGGCAGGGCTCGTACGACCACGGCGTGCGCACATCGCGCGGGCGCGGGCCCGTGGCGGCAGTGATGCTAACAACTGTTCCATTGAGGCGACCGAACAACTGGCCTCCGGCTTCCGCAGCCCAAAAGCGACGTTGCCGAAAACGCCAGAGGTGTTCCAGAACAGCGTCGCTGAACTGGAGCTCCTGACCGGAGGATCCGATTGGATACGCGATCACGCTGCGCGCCGACCGCATTGCCAGCAAACACCGATGCCCCAGGCTCGCGAACTGAGATATCCGCCTTCCTGTCTACCGCCCGCCGCCAGCCACTCAGGCGACCACTGGCCGCCGGCGTTCTTCAACGTCTCCTCAGATGCCGCCCAAATCCGATGCGTGGACTCGATGACCTTCCCAAGCAAAACGGCGATCGCCAAGTCTGCCACGGTAAGCGCGATGCGGCTGATCTCGATCTGCCCATACGGTTGAAAATGGGCGCCGCAACCTGGCTCATTGACGAGGGTCGGACCGGGCCAGCGCGTGAGGCGAAGATTTTGCTCGCCATTGGGCTTCATCCCGCAGGCAAAGCATGCCTTGGAATCAACGATGGCCACGGCGTGTCCGGCGCAGGCGTGCTCTTCGGCCCAGCCAAACACGATTGGCGGCTTGGTCACTTGCGCCAGGCGCCAGGCATTGAGCAACCCCTCTGCCTGCCAATCCCCCATGGCCGAGATGATCAGGTTCGCGCTCGACAACACGTCGTGATGATCGTCCCGGAATTTCTGAAACTTGATCGGGTAGCCCTTGCCCTTCAGGTGCGGCAGCGTCCGCTTCATGTCGGCTACGAGTTCAACGGCCTTGTTCGCGCGCACGGCCCGCGCGCTCAGCGTGTGGCGACCGAGCGTGCCGAACCTCAGGTCTTTGGGATCGACGACGTTGATTTCGCCCACGCCTGCGTGCGCCAACGATTCCGCCGCTGGCGCGCCGAGCGACCCACCGCCCAAGATCACGACAGAGGCGCTCGCCAGAAGGCGCGCGTCTGGATCGACATCGCGCCCATGAATCCAGTCGCGATCGGCACGCTCGACTTCGGCGGTGCGGAAGACCCCGCCGGTGAAGCGGGAGAGCGCGACATCGGCTGGCAACACCTGCCTGAAACCGCGCGTCATGGGATCTGCAGGCGCCCTCCCCGGGCCGCGCGATTGCGGCTTGGGCCGCAACAGCACCATGGCCGCCGCCACCGGACCGCCGTCCGGGGTTTTGGACATCAGGATGACGTCGATCGCCGAGAGCGCGGGATCGGCTAGTTCAGCAAGCATCGCCACCGCTTCGGGCGCTTCGCGCCGCAAGTAAGCAACGATCTCGGCGCCGTTCTTCGGATAGTCTTCAGGCACGGGCGGGGAAGCGACCGCCACGGCCAGCGCCGCCGTCGACTTAAAGCCCGCGCGGGCGTCGAGAAACTCGCCGTTCCTAACCCAGCACTCCAAGGCCTGGTCATCATCGGCCGCGACGGTGTGAACCGCGTCGCGCCAGAGACGCACGACCCGGGTGGTGCCACCGGGCCGCATCAGCAGGAAGACAGGCGGCGCACGCGTCTTGGTCAGATGCGTCCAATAACTCTCGAACTCGGCCAGAAAGTCGTCGCGGTTGGCGCCGGCGATGGAAGCGTCCACCAACCGCACGGCGTCGTTCAATACGGTCGCAACCGCGCCGCACGCGTCGAGCGGGTTGAAGGCTACGCCGTCGGCGATGCAAAGAACGTTATCATGCTCGGCATGGGGCCATTTTCCGACCTTGGGTTCGCCTACGAAGGCGACGCGCGGCACCGACCACGGGAAATCCTTCGACACCAGGACATCGAGTTCAATGTCTCCCGCACCCGCGCGCACCGGCAGGCGCCAGCCAGCTACAGGAGCGCGTAACACATAACGGGAAAGCTCGGCGGCTTCGAGCCGCCGAGCCTTTTCGCTCATTTTCTGAAGCCAGGCCTCAACCTCGGCGCTCGCAAGATCATGCAGCGCTTCAGGCCGACGCCCAGCGCCGCCGTCAGGCATAACGCTTGCCACCGTCCTTCTGCACCGCGCCGCGCTCGGCGGCCTCGGCCGCCGCCACCGACAACAAGCCGGCCGTCAACACGCGCGCCGCGCCAAGAGCCGGAGTAACGCTCGCCGCAGCCGCGGCCTTCTC
>JADLHI010000182.1 GCA_020848895.1 Hyphomonadaceae bacterium | reverse complement strand
GCCGGATCAATTCGGCCCGAACGATCGTTGCGCCGCGTTCGATTTCCAGCTTGGCCCACGTATCGAGACGCCAACCTCGGCTCCGGCCACCCCAAGCGCCAGGGCGTTGGCGCGCTTGAATGCCGCTTGCGAGCACTATTCGCGCGCGCTCAGATTCGATCCAAACAATCTCCGCGCGCGTCTGGGATACGCGTATGTGCTCGATCGGCTGGGCCGGTTAGGCCAAGCGCGCAGCCAATTGCGCACGATCATCAGCAAGGGCCTGCCGCGGCTGGCGCAACCTCAATCGGAATGGGAGGATCACGCGGTCCTCACCGAAACGGCCGAGCATCTCAGCCATTTGGCGACATCGCGCAGCGATCGAGCGCGTGTGCAGCGTTTGCGCACGCGGCTCGCAGCAAGCCAACCTATTGTCTATGTCACGCCGATCGTTGTGCCGATGCGCGACGTGCCGTTCTCGCGCCTCGTCGATGAAGCCTCGCCGGTTGCGTTCGATTTCGCCGGCACCGGCGATCGGCGCGCGCAAGGCTGGCTCACCGCCGATGCAGCCTGGCTGGTGTGGGACCCTGAATGGCGCGGCGAAGTGAACTCGGGCTTCGATATGATCGGCCAGCGCACCTGGAGCGTGTTCTGGAGCGATGGTTTCGAAGCGCTTCGCGCGCTCGATGACAATCGCGACGGCGAGCTCACCGGCGGCGAACTTGGCGGGCTGGCGTTGTGGCGCGATGAGAACCGCAATGGCGTCAGCGATCCCGGCGAAGTCATCCCAGCCAATGTGCACGGCGTTGCGGCGCTCGCGGTGCGCGGCGATCCGACCCGCCCCGGTCTCATCACGGCTCAGAACGGCGTCCGCTTCGATGACGGCCGCACACGCCCGCTCTATGATTGGACGCCGGGCCTCGGTCGAACGCCGGTCAGCTGATCGGCCGCACAAGGTGGGGAGAATGATGTGCGACTAGCTTGGCTCGCTGCGGCGATGTTTGCGCTGGCGTCGGCCGCGGCCGCCGCGCCGCCGCCTTACGTTATCGACCCGGTGTTTGCTGCGCCGATTGATCGCGCGCTGGAAAATGTCTCGCAGCAGCGCGACATGCCGGAAGATCGACGCGAAAGCATCCTGGCGCGGCTCAATCTGCTGGCGTGGGCGCGCAACGACGCCGATTTCTACTACCACCGGTCAAATGAAGAGATTTACGGGCCAAGCGCCCATCCCTGCCCCGCTCCGCCTTATCAAGTGCAACCCACCGCACCCATCGAGCCGGGCGATCTATGTTCTGGAGGGCTCGGCAGCATTGCGTATTGGGGCGCAGGTGTAATGCCGCCCGCGCCGTCGGCGACGGCAAACGCGGCTGCGCTGACACGGCTGGACGCCGCGCGCAGCCACTATGCGCGCGCGGTTGAACTCACGCCCAACGATCTCTGGATGCGCCTGGGCTACGCGTACACGCTCGATCAACAAGGGCGGGATGATGAAGCGCGCGCGCAGCTGCGCGCCATCATGCGCATTGGCCAAAAACAACTGGCGCACAGATCGGTCCAAGAGGATCAAGTCACCGTGTTGCGCGAGGCAGCGACGCAGCTTGAGCATCTCGCGACGAGCCGGAGCGATCGGCGCGCCTTGCGGCGCATGCGGGCGCGGCTCAATCGTGTCGATGTTATCCCGCCGCCGATATCGCCGATCGTTGTGCCGCTGGTTGATGCGAGGTTTGATGAGCTTGTGGACTACGCTTCGTCGGTCGGTTGGAATTTCAGCGGCCAGCAGGTTGCGCCGCCGCGCGGCTGGTTGCGCGACAATGCGGCGTGGCTGGTGTGGGACCCCAATCGCCGCGCGCACATCACCTCCGGCTTCGACATGATCGGCGAACGCGCCTGGGGCGTGTTCTGGCGCGATGGCTTTGAGGCGCTTCGCGCGCTCGACGACAATCGCGATGGCGAACTCACCGGCGGTGAACTCGGCGGCCTTGCGCTATGGCGCGATGAGAACGGCGACGGCGTGAGCCAAGCAGATGAAGTACGTGCGCTCTCGGCCTATGGCGTTCAAGCGCTCGCAACATCGGCTGAAAGCACCCGCCCTGGCCTCCTGACTGCGCCGAACGGCGTTCAATTCGATGACGGACGAATGCGCCCGCTCTACGACTGGACGCCCGGCGTGGGCGGCACGCCTGTTGGCTAACAGCGGTAACATCGCTGTGACTTGCGGCGCCGCGCCGGGAGCCACAGGTGAGGGACAACTAAGCAGCGCGCGGGCTTGGCCGCCAATCAAGGAACCTTCATGTTTTCCAATCGACGTTCATTCGCCGCCATCGTCCTCGGCGCAGCACTCGCGCTGAGCGCGGCGCCGGCGTTCGCGCAGAGCAACCTCAGCGACGCAGCCGCCGGGACTTATGCGCTCGACATTAGTCACACCGCCGTTGTTGCACGCGTCCCGCACGGCGGGTTCTCCTACGAGATCTTCCGCTTCACGCCGACACAAGGCGCCCTCACCTGGGATCCGGCTTCGCCGAGCTCAAGCCAAGTCAACGTTACGGTGAGCACTGCATCGATCCAGACGCCGGTTGAAGGCTTCTCGGAGGAGCTGCAAGGCGCGCGCTTCCTCAACGCCGCGCAATTCCCAGAGGCGACCTTCGTCTCCACCACCTTCCGCCAGACGGATGCGACACACGGCCAAGTCGACGGTAACTTCACGTTCAAGGGCGTCACCAAGCAGATCACGTTCGACGTCGAACTCATCGGCGCCGGCCGCGGCATGCGCGGCGGCAATGTGATCGGTTTTCACGCGACGGCGCTGATCAACAATGCCGACTACAACTTCCCCGGCTTCATCAGCGGTCAAACACAAATCGTCATCGACGCCGAGTTCCAGAAGCGCTGATCGCTAACGATCGCTCACACCAACAGCAGCGCCGGCCGAGAGCACTTGGTCGGCGCTTTTTGTCGCCGCCTCCAAACTGTTGGCGCGCGCGATCTCGCCAATCATCACGGCTGAGGGCTTGATCGCCCGCGCCATGGTGCGGCGATCAACGCCCACGAGTCCGAAGGTCGGCGCATAGCCGCTCATCCATTCGAAATTATCGAGCAGCGTCCAATAGACATAGCCGCGAATATCGACGCCAGCGGCCATAGCGGCGCTCACGCCTTCGAGCGCGCTGCGGATGAAAGCCCGGCGGCGGCCATCGTCCTGCGTGGCGATGCCGCTTTCAGTGACGATGATCGGCGTTTGCGTTGCAGCCCACGCATCGCGGCACGCCGCGCCGAGCGCTTGCGGGCGATATTCGTAACCCATCTGCGTCAGTTCTGCATCCGGCGGCGGACGGCGCGTGGCTTTTCCGTCAGCGCCAAAGCGCATACGGGTGTAGGTCTGCACGCCTAGAAAATCGTCACGCTTGGCGGAGTCGTAGTATGGCGCGTAGACGCGCTGCTTGTATGCAGCCACACCGGCTTCGCCGCCGGGTTCGGCTTCGCATTCCTGGATCGACATCGTCATGCCGACGGGCACGTGCGGCGCGGCGGACTTGATCGCATCGCGCGCCAGTTCATGTGTGCGAACGGCGCGTGCGGTGTAGCCCGCGACGCCAGCGAACAAAAAGAACGACTCAATCGGTGCGCCAATCGCTGCTTCGCCGGCGGCCACGCGATCGGGATATTTCGCCTTCACCCGCGCCATCAACTGGTCGAGCGAATCCGGTAGATTGATTTCGTTGATGGTGCACGCATACGCGAGTTGATCGCCAAACGCGCACGCAACCGTTTCGCAATAGCGCGCGAAGCGCTCCGGAAAGCGATCGTTCTGAAAACCGCCGTCGCGCGCCACCCAGCGCGGATTGGTGAAGTGATGGAAGGTCGCCATCGGCTGGATATTGCGCGACCAGCAGGCGTCGATAATGCGCTTGTAGTGATCCAGCGCCTGCTGCGAGAACCCGCCCTCTTCCGGCTCGACGCGCGCCCATTCAATTGAGAAGCGATAGGTGTTGAGACCGAGGCCCGCGAGGATTGCGAGATCATCGCCATATCGCGCGAATTGATCGCAGGCGACGCCCGAGTGTTCGACAAACAAAGAAGGCCTAGCGCTTTCGAGCGCCCAGCAATCGCTGTTCCAGTTGCCGCCCTCAACCTGATGCGCCGCTGTCGCCGCGCCCCAGACGAAGTCGGCCGGGAAGGTCACAGCTTACGCTCGACCATCGCCTTCTTGATTTCGGCGATTGCCTTTGCGGGGTTCAGGCCTTTGGGGCACACCTGCGCGCAATTCATGATCGTGTGGCAGCGATAAAGCTTGAATGGGTCCTCAAGCGCATCGAGGCGCTCACCCTGCATCTCGTCGCGGCTATCGTTGATCCAGCGATAGGCTTGCAACAACGCGGCAGGGCCCATGAAGCGGTCGGAATTCCACCAATAGGATGGGCACGAGGTCGAGCAGCAGGCGCAGAGAATGCACTCATAGAGGCCGTCTAGTTTGGCGCGCTCCTCGGGACTCTGGCGCCATTCGGCATCGGGCTCAGGCGTGACCGTTTGCAGGTAAGGCTGGATCGCGGCGTATTGCGCAGTGAAGTTGGTGAGGTCCGGCACCAGATCTTTCAGCACCGGCTGATGCGGCAGCGGCGAAATCGTGATCGTGCCCGCGGGCAATTCGTCGATGCCCTTGGTGCAGGCGAGCGTGTTGCGACCGCCGATGTTCATCGCGCACGAACCGCAAACGCCTTCGCGGCACGAGCGGCGGAAGGTCAGCGTCGAATCGATGTCGTTCTTGATCGCGATCAGCGCGTCGAGAACCATCGGGCCGCAGGTTGACAGATCGACTTCGTAGGTGTCCCAGCGGGGGTTCTCCCCGGTTTCAGGCTCGTAGCGGTAAACCTTGAACTCACGCACCTTCTTGGCCCCGGCGCGCGCCTTGTGGCGCTTTCCGGATTTGACCTTGGAGTTCTTGGGCAGCGTAAGTTCGACCATGATCCGCATACCTGACGAGCGCCGCAGCGCCCGTCAAGCACGCGAATTGTCTTAGGTTTGTCCGGTCGTTGCGGAGACGCCGCGGCCGTACCAATCGATCCGCCGGGTCGCGATCATGGTGGCGGCGATGACGACGAAAGACACCACCGAACCGGCCAGGAGCGCGAAGTCCTCCAGCGTCATCAGGATGTACATGGCGCCATAAAGCACCGCGAGGCCGACGAACGCCCGCGCGCCCACCGCGCCGGATCGGAACGAGGCGCCGGCGTAATAGGCAAGCAGCACAACGGTTGCCGCCGCGGCGATGGCGAAAGCGACGCCAAAGCCGATGATTTCGGTCAGCGCCAGAAGCAGCAGGTAGAAGACGCATTGTGCAAGGCCGACCAGGATGTACTGCGCCGGGTGCGCCTTGCGGCCACTGACCGCCTCAAAGATCAATGTCGCCAGGAAGACGATGCCGATAAACATGATGCCGTAGCGGACGGCGCGGGCCACGCCTTGATAAACATCATCCGAGGCGACGAAGCTCACGGCCATATCGCGTGCGGCTGCGTTGCCAAGATTGAAGCTGGCGAGATCGGCGGCTTTTTCGATCGAGCGGGCGACCAAGGCGGTGCGCCAGGACACGCTGAAACGATCACCAGTCACCTGCAGCGGGCCATTAGATTGGAAAAAGCCCTCGGCGCGCACGTCGCGGCGGTCGCCGCTGACGGTGACGCTGGTATCCTGCGCGAACGCCGCGACAGAGAAACGCTGCGCGCCGCTGAGTTCAAGACGCGTCTCGACGGAGAAGTCCGCCGGAGAAGAACCGAGGCCGAGCGGCGCGGCGAACGCCACCAACGTCGTCGGCAGCGGCACGCTTGGCGCCGAGAACAAGCCAGGCCGTGAATACTCGGCCGCGGGCACAGCGAGCGAAAGATCGGAGATCGGCTCCATCAACGCCGTGCGGCCATCGTCAAACCGCAGCGCCGGCGCGTTGCGGATCGCACGGCTATCGCTCACGAACATGGCGACACGCGCTTGCGACCAATCGAAACGATATGAGCTATCGACGCCGTTCAGCGTGGCCGCTGGGCGAAACGCCGCGTCGAACTCAGTGTTGGCGCGGTAAATGGCGGCCCTATAGATGCCGCTGCGCCGCTCTTCCACCGTGAGGTCGGCGGTCGCTTCGCCTGTTTCCGCAAAGACGACGTACGTGCCGCGATCGGTGCGCCGTTGGGTGCGGCCCTGATCGTCGGTAGTTTCGACCGTGCGCTGATACGGCACCAATAGCATTGGGCCGCCAACCGTTTGCGAACCACCAGCATCGGCGCCGATGGTGGTGGTGACTTGCGCGGCGCGGCTTTGCCGTTCGCCCACCAAACCGCCGACGATGAGCAACGGAACGCCCATCACCAGCACCAACAAGCAGACAAGCAACAACTTCAGGCCCAATGACCCGCGCGGGATCAGGCCTGCGATTGGATTGGTGGCCACGAAATTCCCTCCCTCGCGCACTCGGCTCAGCACGCCTCCGCAATCTATCGCCGCGATCAAGGCGAGATATCGACTGAGACGGCGCTTTCTGGCGGCGTCCACTCCTCAATATGTGGGGCTGGCGGTTCGGAGCTAAACGCGATCACGAAGGCGGCGCAGCCGGCGAGCGCGCACGCAAGCGCAAAGAGGCGCGCGGTCCAATCATAGCGCGTGGCGAGCGCTTCCGCTTCGCCGCCGCGCTCCACGTCGGCCTGTCGGCGCCATTCAATGAGCAAGTAGCCGATGACAAAAACGACCGGCACGCCAAAGCCCCAAGCCGAGACGCCGATCATCCAGGGCTTCAGGTAAAGCCCGAGCGATCCAAGCATCAGCCCGGCCAAGACCGCGAAGCTTGCAAGCGCCTGGCCGCGATCGCCCAGGGATTTCCGCAAACGGCGGCGGCGCTCGCCTAGCTCATCGAAGAAGTTCGTGAAAAATCCAGCCATTCCATAGGGGGATAGCCTAGCGCGAGGCGATCCGCAAAGCCGCCTTACGGCTCGATTTTGCCCCATGACGGCACTAGGCTTCCGCCGAAGGGGTTTGTGATGAAGCTCAACTGGAAATGGATCGGCATCGGCGTCGGCGGATTTGTTGGCGTTCTGGCGCTTGCTGTAGTGCTTTTCATCGCGTTCTTCCCGAAGGAACTTGCCGCGCGCGAAGCTGAACGGCGCATCGAAGAAGCTACTGGCCGCGACCTGGTGCTCGGCAACAATATCGAGATTTCGTTTTGGCCAGCGCTTGGTTTTTCGGTCGACAACGCTTCGCTCTCGAACCCGACCGATTTTGAACCGACCGCTCGGCGCGGCGGTGTCGAAGCGGCTGACGCGCCATTCATCTCGGCAAATCGCATCGTCTTCGCCGTGAAAGTGATGCCGCTGCTGCGCGGCGCGATCGAAGTGAAGGAACTCATCTTCGAAGGCGCACAGGTGAACATGGTCGCCAAGGAAGACGGCGCCAACAACTGGACCTTCCCCACCGAAGAAACCGCGGAAGATCAAACCACGCTCGAAGATTTGCGCCTCGACGATGTGCGGCTCACCGACGGCACGATCACGTTCCAGGGTGCTGAAGGCGATGCGCCGTTGGTGCTGGAAGATGTAGATGCGAGCCTTGCGCTGGAATCGCTCGATACGCCGGCGCAATTGCAGGCCGCGCTCGATTATCGCGGTCAGCGGATGACGATCGGTGCACAATTGGGCCTGCCGCGCGCGGTGCTTGAAAAGGGCGAAACGCCGCTCACGGCCACCGTGAGCGCGGCGCCGTTGAATGCATCGTTCGATGGCGCCTTCAATAGTGCAAACGGCGCCCTCACAGGCGCGCTGGAGGCGAATGGATCGAGCTTGCGGCAGTTGTTGGCTTGGATGGGCTCGCCGATGGGCGAAGGCGGCGGCTTCGGCAATTACAGCTTGAACGCACAGATGGCGCGCGAAGGCGAAACCACGGCGCTGACCAACGCGACCATCCGTTTGGACAATATCAACGCCAACGGCAATCTTACGCTGATCAATCAAGAGAACGGCAAACTGCGCGTCAATGGCGCGCTGAGCGCGCCGACGGTCGATCTCAACGTCTACCTCCCGGCGCCCGCGCAACAAGGCGCCGAAGGCGTGGAAGTTGACACCGCTTGGAGCAGCGCGCCGCTCGATCTCACAGGATTGCGTGCGCTCGACGCCAATCTCGATCTGACGCTCGGCGCACTGCAATTTCAACGCATGCATTTCTCCAACGTGGCGCTCGGTTTGCGAGTGGCGAACGGCGCGGCGGATGCGCGGCTGACGCGCATCGCGCTCTATGACGGCGGCGGCACGGCGCGTTTGATCGCGGACGGTTCCGGTTCTGTGCCGCGCATTGCGGTGGAGCTGAACGCCCAGAACGTGCAGGCGGAAACGCTGCTGCGCGATGCGATCGGGTTCGACCGGATCGCCGGACGGGGACGCCTTACAGCTTCGCTCGTTGGTCAAGGCGTTTCGCAGGCTGCGATCATGCGCAGCTTGCGCGGCAACGCCTCGTTCAATTTCAACGATGGCGAGCTGAAAGGCGTGAACTTGGCGCAAGTGGCGCGCACCATCCAGGCGGCGCTTTCGGGTCAAGCGGTCGGCGCGGCCGCCTCGACCGATTTCGCCGAACTCTCTTCCACTTTCACGGTGGCGGACGGCGTGATGGCGACGGACAATTTGCGCTTGCTCAATCCGTATGTGCGGCTTGAAGGCCAAGGGCTTGTGAACATCGGCGCGCAAACGATCGACATGCGGATCGCGCCGCGCGCGGTAAACAATGCACAAGGACAAGGCGGCGATGCGAGCGTCGCGGGGCTCGGCGTTCCCTTCCGCATCAGTGGGCCGTGGGCGCACGTACAGTTCCGGGTTGCGATCGAGGAAGTCGTGCAAAACCAGTTGCGCGATATCTTGAACCGTCAGGGCGAAGACAACCCGCTTGGACGTTTGGGTGATACCCTGTTCGGCCGCCAGCCGGCGACAACGACGACAGCGCCAGCCGAAAGCGAAACGCCGGCGCAGCAACCCGCAGAGGGCCAAACGCAGCCGCAACAGCAGCCGGAGCGCCCGCGCAATCCGCTTGAGGATATTCTCAATCAAGCGATCCGGCGCGGACAGAAGCAGGAAGAACCTGCCACGACGACGCCCGCGCCGACGCCTTGACGCGCCGCGCTTGTTGCAGCTTCTCCCCCAAAGTGGGAGCCGGGGCGCGCGATCCGCGCTGAGGTAGTCTCTTTGGTGTGCGAAGCTCATCTCTGAACTCCGCCGCGCGCTTCGCGCGCCCCGTTTCAGCGGCTGTTTTTCCCGGATGCAGGTTTACAGGACTTCGAGAGCAACATTCTCCCCACTTCGATCCAGTGCAGTCCT
>JADLHI010000181.1 GCA_020848895.1 Hyphomonadaceae bacterium | reverse complement strand
CGCGCCGTGATTCACATGAATTGCGGGGCAATCTGCAGGAGGTGCAATGGCGCGCCGGCCAAGCTGAATGGACCTGCCGCCACTAACTCGCGCTTGAGAAACTTGTGCGCGCATGGGAGTTTCGCGCGGACGATTCAGCGGAGTTCACATGCGCGGCACAATTCTCGGCGTACACGACGGTCGCGGCGTTCTTCTGGGCGAGGGCGAGCGGCGGTTTGAATTTCCACTGACCGAATGGCGTTCTGCCGGCACGCCCTATGCCGGGCAGGTCGTCGACTATGTCGAGGAGAATGGCCAGGCGCGCGCCGTGTTCGCGGTCCCGGGCTTTGCCGGCGCGAGTTTCGGCGCGCCCCAATCCGGCTCCCGCGTGCTGGGGATCATCGGCGTCATCTGCTTGGTGGTGAGCTTCTTGATTCCGGTTGTGCCCACGATTGCCGCCTTCGTGCTGGGCGTGATCGCGGCAGGGCAGGCGCAACAGGAACGTGACGACACCGCGCTTCTGCTCGCACGCATTTCATGGATTGGTGCGGTGGTGATGCTTGGTCTTGGTCTGCTTGTGGTGCTGTCGATCGTGGCCTTCGTGGGCACGATGGGTTTTGCCGGCTTGTGGCACGGCTGGAACTGGGATTTCTAGAACTCGAAACGCTGCGCCTCGCTTTCCACAAAAGCGCGAATACGATCGTGCTGCGCGCCAACATGTTCAGGCCATTCGATCTCCATGAGCGAAAGCAATTCATGCAGATCGTGAGGGCCGAGCGAAGTCTTGAAATCGGCGTACCCAGTCTGAAAATCGCGCCACGCTTCAGCGCCGGCGTCGCTCTTTAAGATCACGAATGACTTCTCGCGAATGATGAGGTGCAGGTTTCGCGCGCCCGGAGCAGTATCGACGCGCCACGGTGGAAAGCGCCGGTTCTCGCCGGCATGGTAGAGACAAATCGCATTGCCCGCTGGATCGCGCAGCCACGCCTCGCGCCACAGCCACGATTGCAGGACAAGCTCGCGTTCAAACGACACGCCGGCGGCCTTCAGTCGCTCCACTTCAGAATCGAGTCCGGCATCGCTGAACTCGAAATAGATATGTGGTGCGTGCTCCCGCGGAATGTCGCCCTCCACCGCATGCAGCGAAAACGTCGCTTCGCCCTTGGGCAGCTCGAAACGCGCGTAGTGGGGGCTCTTCACGATGAGCCGTAGCCCCAGCAATTCGTAGAAGGCAATCGAAGCCTCAAGATCGCTGGCCGGTGCGGTGACTTGGTTCAAGCGCATCGCGCCAGCATAAAGTCCGAAAGCGGCCAGCGCAGCCGTGCATTTTGAACCACATTGCCGGGATGACATTCCAAATCAGCGGTCTCGACCCCGCGCCCTTCGCCCATCTCCACGCCATGAGCAACGAGCAGCTGGCAACGGGCGGCGCACAGCGCTTGCACGTCGCCGAAAAACCCTCCGCACCCTGCCGCATCTCGCTCGACGATGCGGAGGTCGGTGAGAGCGTCATTCTGCTGAACCACACCCACCAAGGCGCCGACACGCCGTATCGCCAGCAAGGCCCGATCTTCATCCGCGAAACGAGCACGCGCTTCGCCGGCCGAGACGTGATCCCGCCGGCGCTGGCGCGCCGCACGCTGTCGTTGCGCGGCTTCGACGCCGCCGACATGATGGTCGAAGCCGATCTCACCGAAGGGGCTGAGGCCGCCGCTCTGATCGAGAGATTCTTCGCCAATCCGGACGTCGCATACATCCACGCTCACTACGCCCGCCGAGGCTGCTTCGCGGCGCTGATCGAGCGCTGACACGTTCCCGCCTTCGACGTCACGGTTGCTGCACGCGCGAACAGCCGCGTCCTTCCGCTCCGGCGCCATTGCCATCTACCCGCGTCGGCGCCTCTATTGGCGCCAACACCAAACAAACGGGAGGTCGCGGCTCATGCACGATCTGGTCATCCGCAACGGCACAATCGTCGATGGTTCCGGCAAGCCGCGTTTCATCGCTGACGTCGCCATCGACGGCGGTCTCATCACCGCGATCGGCCCCGATATCGGCAAGGGCCGCGAAGAGATCGACGCTGCCGGCAGGATCGTCGCGCCCGGTTGGGTCGACATTCACACGCACTATGACGGCCAAGCCACCTGGGATCAGGAAATGGCGCCATCGTCCTGGCACGGCGTCACCACGGTTGTGATGGGCAATTGCGGCGTCGGTTTCGCGCCCGCAAAGCCCGACAAGCACGATTGGCTCATCGGCTTGATGGAAGGCGTCGAGGATATTCCCGGCACGGCGCTGGCTGAAGGCATGACCTGGAACTGGGAGACGTTCCCGGAATATCTCGACGAGCTCGAACGCCTGCCGCGCACTGTCGATGTCGGCACGCATGTCCCGCACGGTTCAGTGCGCGCCTATGTCATGGGCGAGCGTGGCGCACGCAACGAAGAGCCGACTGAGACCGACATCGCGCAAATGTCGAAGGTCGTGGAAGAGGGGCTTCGCGCCGGCGCGCTTGGGTTCTCGACTTCGCGCACAATCTTACACCGCTCCGTTGATCGCGAGTTGGTGCCGGGCACCACCGCCACGAAAGAAGAGCTTCTCGGCATCGGCCGCGCCATGGGCCGTGTCGGTTACGGCGTGTTCGAAATGGCGTCGGACTTGAAGCGCGAATGGAATGAGTTCGAATGGATGGGCGAACTCTCGCGCGAAACTGGCTTGCCGGTGACTTTCGCGGCGCTGCAATCGATCGCCAAAGAACTGCCGCTGCCTGAGCAGATCAGCGAAATGCGCGCGCAGAACGCCAAGGGCGCCAACATCGTCGCCCAGATCGCATTGCGTGGAAATGGCATTGTCATGGCCTGGCAAGGCACCGTGCATCCGTTCCGCTTCCGCCCGGCGTGGCTCGAAATCAACGACAAGCCATGGGCAGAACAACTCGCTCACCTGAAAGACCCGGCCTTCCGGCAACGCATGATCACGGAAGACAACGTCTTCCCGGAAAGCGATCTGATCGGCCTGATGATGGTCATCGCCGGCGGCTGGACGCTTCAGTACGAGATGGGCCCAGCCTTCAATTACGAACCCACGCCAGCTGAAACCATCGCCGCGCGCGCCGTGCAAGCGGGCGTTTCGCCGGTCGAGTACGCCTACGACCTTCTGATGCAGAATGATGGCGCGGGCTTTATCTATTTCCCGATCCTTAACTATGCCGACGGCAATCTGAACTTCCTTGAGGATTTGCAGGCGTCGGACGATTGCGTGAATTCGCTCTCCGACGGCGGCGCTCATTGCGGCACGATCTGCGATGCGGCTTCGCCAACGTTCATGCTGCAGCACTGGGTGCGCGATCGTGACGGCAAGCGCATCACGCTTGAGAACGCGGTGAAGCGTCAATCGCACGATACGGCTGTGCTTTATGGTCTCTCAGATCGCGGCCTCATCGCGCCGGGTTATCTTGCGGACATCAACATCATCGACTTCGACAACGTGAAGCTCGGTAAACCCTGGCTCGCCTTCGACCTTCCCGCAGGCGGCAAACGCTTGCTCCAGAAGGCCGACGGCTACGTCGCGACGATCAAGTCCGGCAAAGTCACCTTCCGCAACGGCGAATATCTCGGGGTGCACCCTGGCAAGCTGATCCGCGGCCCGCAAACCGCGCCAACCGCAATGGCGGCGGAATAGGGCGCAGGCCTCAGTTTGCCCTCAGCTGGCGTTTATCTTGAGGCGGCTAGGCTGCGTGCTGTTGTGAGGATGCGCGGAATGATGTCTCGGTCGATGTTCGTAGGTCTTGCGGCGGCGCTGTTTCTTGCAGCGTGCGCCAGCACGCCGACACCGCCTGCGCATCAAAATATCACGCAAATCGTATCGACGACGTCCTTCGGCATGTGCGTCGGCTATTGCACCACGCGTCTAGAAATTTCGCAGGGTCGCGCCGTATTGATCCGTGAAGCGCGCGGCGGACGTGGTGCGCCACAGAACCTTCCCGAGCAGCGCTTTGCGACGGTGCTGACGCCGGAAGAATGGGATGCGTTCGAGAATCTGGCTTCGAACACCGATCTCTCCGGCTTGGCGCCTGTGATCGGTTGCCCCGATTGCGCCGATGGCGGCGCGGAGTCACTCTCCATTACAGGCGAGGGCGCGGCGCGCGCGATATCCTTCGAATATGGAGCGTCAATTCCGGAAGCAGCGCCTTTGCTGGAACGTATCAGGTCGTTGCGCGCCCGTCTCACGCCGGCAGATTAGGCGCGCAATGGATCGGATTCATCCATGGGAGCGCCTGCGTCGAATTTAGCGGCGTGGCGCTTTAGGCCTTCAGTAGCGCAGCCGCCAGCGCTTGCATGGCGCGCGAGGCGCTGATGTGCGGCGCCGTCGAGCGCTGCGCCTTCGACAAGACAAATGCGCCTTCCATGGATGCCAGAAACGCGGAGGCGAACACGGCCGCGTTTGCCTCGCTCATGCCGCGCGAGCGCGCCGCTTGGGCAATCGCGACCTCCCACGCGGCAAAACAATCGCGGATAGCGACGGCGAGCAATTTGTCATCGACGCCGAAGCCGGCGGCGATCGCGGCGATCGGGCACGAGCCGTCAAAATCGCACGCCTTCGATTCTTTGGCTGTGGTCTTGAAGACGCTGACGATGAAGGTCTCGATATCGACGCCGCTTTCGTCCAGTTCGCGAAAGCGCGCTGCCGTGCGGGTGGCGAAATCATTGATGACTTCCGCGCCGATCTGCTCTTTGCCGCCGGGAAAGTGGAAATAGAGCGACCCGCGCGGCGCGCCGGATTTTTCTAGAAGCTCGGCAATGCCGATGCCCTCGTAGCCGCGCGCGCGGAACAGGCTCGACGCCGCTGTCAGCATGTTTTCGCGGGTGGATGAAACTTTTGCCATGCCGGAAAAATAGCACTTGTATGACGACCGGTCTAGTGATACTTAGGAAATAGACCGGTCATCATAGTGGTCCCGGTCGCCTCACTCCCCGGAGGGTCCAATGAGAAATTTCCTTATGTCCGCCATGGCGTTAGCCGCCGTTCTGGTCATCCCTGGCGTCGCCAGCGCCGACGATGTCGTCGACCGTAACCAGGCGATCTCGATCTGCCGTGCCGAGGTCCAGGCGCAGGCGGGCGCTGACGCCAATGTCCGTCTCGATCAGGTCCGCGTTCGCCCGCGCGCCGTGCGCGTCGAACTCGACCTCTGGCGCAATGGCCAACTCCAAAACGTGCGCTGCGACGTCGCGCGCAACCACGATCAACTGACAATCGCCTCGATCAGCCCAACGCTGCAGACCGCCTCGCTCGCCCGTTAACTCCTGCCCTGAAGCAAACGTCCTCCGCCTCCCGCGTGGACGTTCCCACTGGCGCCCTTCGTTCCCCCAAGTCTTGGAGGAACAGGGGCGCCATTTTCTTTGAGCGAATGAATTTGCGCGAACCCGCGCCGCGCTCGTAAGCAGCGCCGCATGGACATCAAAACGCTCTTCGTCACCAAGCTCTACCGCGCCGCGCCCGTAGGCGTCGATAATGCGGCGTTGTTGAAGAGTTGCCGCGTCATCGCCGAAGACGATGTGGCGGGGCAGGGGTGGAGTAGGGAGAACGGCTATAAGGGCTACACCTCCTACGCCTCGCTCGACGATCTGCCGAAGCGCGATCCGGAGTTTAGCGCGCTTGTGAAGGTGTTGGATAAGCACGCCGCGGCTTTCGCGCGCGAACTGCATCTTGATCTCGAACGGCGAAAACTGAAGCTCGACTCGATTTGGATCAATGTGCTGGAGCCGAATGGGGTTCACACGAGCCATATCCATCCGCATTCGGTGCTGAGCGGAACTTATTACGTCGAGGTGCCGAACAACGCTTCGGCGCTGAAGCTTGAAGATCCACGTCACGCGATGATGATGGCGGCGCCCAAACGAAGCGAGGATGCGCCGGAAGCGGAGCGGACGTTCGTCTATGTCGCGCCGAAGGCGGGTGAGGTGCTGATGTGGGAAAGTTTCATCCGCCACGAAGTTACGATGAACCAGGCGCGCAAATCTCGCATCAGCGTGAGCTTCAATTACGGCTGGTGACGCTCTACGCTCCGCGCAAAAGGAGCTTCCTTCATGTCTTTCGCCGCAGCTGTGATCGCATTGGCCCTGCAAGGCGCGCCAGTCAGCCCGCCGCGCGCGCAGCAATACACGCCGGCGGAGGCCGATTTCGTCGCGCGCAATTTTGAGTTCCGCTCTGGCGAGCGGCTGGATGAAGTGCGCATTCACTATCAGACGCTGGGGCGACCGCATCGCGATCGCCGCGGGCGGATCGACAATGCGGTGCTGCTGCTGCACGGCACCGGCGGCAGCGGCCGGCAATTTCTTGCGCCGCAATTTGCCGGCGAACTCTTCGGTCCAGGCCAGCCGCTCGATATCGAGCGCTACTACGTCGTGATGCCCGACAATATCGGCCATGGCCGCTCGTCGAAGCCCTCGGACGGGCTGCACATGCGGTTTCCGCACTACGACTACGACGACATGGTCGCGCTGCAGCATCAATTGCTGACCGATGGCCTGCGCATGCGGCGCGCGCGGCTCATTCTGGGGACCTCCATGGGATGCATGCACGCATTCGTGTGGGGCGAGACCTATCGGGAGTTCGCGCAGGCGCTGATGCCGCTCGCGTGCGAACCGATCGAGATCGCGGGCCTCAACCGGATGTGGCGCCAACTCATTATTGACGGCATTCAGAACGATCCGGCGTGGAATGGCGGCGAATATTCCGCACAACCCACGCAAGGATTGCGCACCGCCGCCTCGATTTTGCAGATCGCCGGCGCCGCGCCGCTTTATTTTCAAGCGCAATGGCCGACGCGGGATGCGGCGACGACGGAAATTCGTGGCCGTGTCGATCGCGCCATCGCTGGGCTCGATGCGAACGACATGATCTATCAGTTTGAAAGCTCGCGGAATTACAATCCGTGGCCCAATCTGGAGCGTGTCACGGCGCCCACGATGTGGATCAACAGCGCCGATGATTTCATCAACCCACGCAATTTTGCCTATCCGCAAGAAGCGCTGTCGCGCATGGGGGCGAATGCGCGGTTTCGATTGGTGGAGGAGACGGCGGCGACGCGCGGACATGGCACGCATACGTGGGCGGTGAATTGGAAAGATGACCTCGTTGAGCTGTTGGCGCGGAGTTAGCGGTTCGGCGGCGCCGCGTTGGGGTCGTAAGACGAGACGTGGTTGAGTGAGATCACCCAGCGTCCGTCTATCTTGCGCATGAGGCGTGTGTTGATGCCTTCTTGCGCGTGTTCTGGGCGTTCGAGGCGATAGTGGCTGACGAGCATGGCCGCGTCGGGCGCAAGCATCTCGACGCTGATATCGTAGAAGTGCAGCGTGCCGCGGCGCTCGGGCGCGCCGCCATAGTCGCGCACGTAGTGATCGAGCGTGCCTTGCCAGCCATCCTGAATGCGTCCGCCTGACACGAACACGACGCCCGGATTGTCAAAGCCGGCCATGTAGCCTTCAAAGTCGCCGCGATTCCAGGCTGCTTCCATGGTCGCGATCAGAGTGCGGATTTCCGCTTCGTCTTGGGAGACGCTGGTCAGCGTGGTTTGGGTCTGCGCGCACGCGGAAAGGGGTGCGAGCATCAAGATCAGAGCAGCAAGCAGCGCGCGCATGGTCGTCCTTGGTCTTCGAAATGCGAGCCTAGCTGGAGCGCGGGCGCGCGTCATCCTTGTGGCCGGTGAGGGCGGGATCGCCCGCCGAAGCGCCGAAGGAGCGAAGGCGGGAGCAGGGCGCGTGAGACGCGCTGGGTGGTGCCTTGGGTTATGCGTTGCACGTCGCCGCGCAACGCCGCGTGTCTTCACGCGCCCTGTCTGGAATCGTTTGGCCCGGATTGGCCAAGGGCGTTGCTACCGACGTTTCCAAGCCGCTGAGCCGCCTGGCCGCCTTAGCGCCGTAGCCACTTGCCGGTGATGCGCGCACGAACGTCCGCCGTTCGTGGACCCTCGCGGTTTTCGCGAGGCAATGTGTCCGTCGTTCGCTTCGCTCTTACGCTTTCGGCGCCGGCGTACCCATGGACGGGCCTTCTCGCGCGCCAAAGCTTGGGAGCTTGCTCGGCGATGAAACGCTTGTCGCTCTTCATCTCCGCGACGCCACCGCGCCGATCCCGTTCCGCACGTTTCAAAGTTTCGGACGTCTCAGAAACCTCCCCTGTGCGGACGGAGGGATTATCGCTGAGGTTTCGAGGTGTGGGATAGATTTCGACGCGCGCCGCGATTTCGAAGGGCGGGCGCGGGATTTGGTGTGGGATAGAGTCGGTCTGAGGACGTCAGCGCGCGTGTTCGAAAGTTGGAGCGCGAGGCTCCGCCTCGCATGCGGGCCGGAGGCCCGCGGTCCAACTTTCTGAAGTTTGCGCCGTCTCTAGTTCAACGGCGTTCTTCCTTGCCGTGCCAGATGCGTGTGATGGCCACGAGATCGTCGGTCACACGATATCGGACGAAATAGCTGGACTTATCGTGCTTGAATGTGAATCCGCGCAGGTCTTGGCGCCGTTTGTAGGGGCGGCCCTTGAACGGATGTCGGCCCAAGCTGCGGAGCGACTCGCGTAGCCATCGTCATTCCGGGGATCAGCGCAGCTGAGAACCCGGAATCCAGGTGTAAGCGTGGCGCTCTATGATCCCCTGGATTCCGGATCGCGCTCCGCGCGCCCGGAATGACGAGAGGAGTGCCTGCGCTCGCCCGTGTGTCCGCGATCCTAATGTCAACGAGACTCGTTGAAGGTGAAGATTCCGAACTCTAGTTATCGAGAAAACTTCTCAGTTTTCTAGAACGGCTCGGATGTTTCAGCTTCCGCAGCGCCTTTGCTTCGATTTGGCGGATGCGTTCGCGGGTGACCGAGAATTGCTGGCCGACTTCTTCGAGCGTGTGATCGGTGTTCATGCCGATGCCGAAGCGCATGCGGAGGACGCGTTCTTCGCGCGGCGTAAGCGAGGCGAGCACACGCGTCGTGGTTTCGCGCAGGTTGGATTGGATCGCAGCATCCACCGGCAGGATCGCGTTCTTGTCCTCGATGAAATCGCCGAGGTGTGAATCTTCTTCGTCGCCAATCGGGGTTTCGAGCGAGATCGGCTCCTTGGCGATCTTCATCACCTTGCGGACCTTCTCGAGCGGGAGACCCAGCTTTTCGGCGAGTTCTTCCGGCGTCGGTTCGCGGCCGATTTCGTGCAGCATCTGACGGGAGGTGCGCACGAGCTTGTTGATCGTCTCGATCATGTGCACCGGAATGCGGATGGTGCGCGCTTGGTCGGCGATCGAGCGGGTGATGGCTTGGCGAATCCACCACGTCGCGTAGGTGCTGAACTTGTAGCCGCGGCGATACTCGAACTTATCGACGGCCTTCATCAGACCGATATTGCCTTCCTGGATGAGATCCAGGAATTGCAGGCCGCGGTTCGTGTATTTCTTGGCGATGGAGATGACGAGGCGGAGGTTCGCTTCGACCATTTCCTTCTTGGCTTGGCGCGCTTCGCGTTCGCCTTTTTGCACGGCGTGAACGATGCGGCGGTATTCGTCGATCG
>JADLHI010000180.1 GCA_020848895.1 Hyphomonadaceae bacterium | reverse complement strand
GCGGGCTTGTATGCGCGCTACAAGACATGGGCGGATGAATATTTCTGGCTGCCGCATCGCGGCGAACCGCGCGGCGTCGGCGGCATTTTCTACGATCACCACAATAGCGGCGGCAAAGATCGCGACAGCTGGGATCGCGATTTTGCGTTCACGCAGGATGTGGGGCGCGCGTTTTTGGCGGGCTATCTGCCATTGCTGCGCAAGCATATGGCCACGGCTTGGAGCGAAGCGGATCGCGAAGAACAGCTGGTGCAGCGCGGACGCTATGTGGAGTTCAACCTGCTCTACGATCGCGGCACGACGTTCGGGCTGAAGACGGGCGGGAATGTCGAGAGCATTCTGAGCTCGATGCCGCCGGTGGCGAAGTGGCCCTGACTCTTAGGGGCGCTGGCGCGGACCCGGAACCCAGGAATTGTAGCGCCGTTGCGTTTACCCCTGGGTTCCGGGTTCAATGCTCCGCACTGCCCCGGAATGACGAGTTGTTGCGATGCTCCAGTTCTGGCGGCGACGCAGCGATGCTGCGGGGCGCCAGCGCTCCATATTAGCGTCGCCGCACGTTTTCGCGCAGCCACGCAGCGAACTCAGCTTCACCGATTTCGCTGGCGGCGAGACTTAGCATCATCGCCAAGCATTCTTCGTCGGACGCCACAAGATCGTGGCCGTTAGCGGCGAGGAAGAGTTCGCAGGCCACGAACGCCGTGCGCTTGTTGCCATCGACAAAGGGATGGTTCTTGGCGATGCCGAATGCATATGCACTCGCGAGCGCCGCAACGTCGCTCTCGCCATAGCCAAAGAGGTTCTGCGGCCGCGCCAGGGCAGATTCCAACAAGCCCTCGTCTCGCACACCCGCACCGCCGCCATGCTCCGCGAGTTGACGGTTGTGGATGTCAAGGATGAGGTCTTTCGGGAGCCAACGCGGCTCCTTCATTGCGCCAACGCCTTAAGCACGCGGCGGCGTTTGGCCATAATGTCTTCCGCCAGCTTCAGCAGTTCGACGGTGTCGGCGGCGGCGGCCTTCAGCGCCACGCCATCCGGCGTTTCGCTGACGCTGAGCTCGTCGCCTTCGCCGACGCGGAGCTTCGCCAGCACGTCCTTGGGAAGAACGACGCCGAGGGAGTTGCCGATTTTGCGGACCTTCAGCGTACGGCCGGAGGGCTTCGCGGCGGGTTTGTCCGCGGTGAAGGGAGCGCGTTCGGTGTCGCTGACGCCAGGTTTCTTGGTTTCATCGGTCATGGCGAGAGCAATCTAAGTTATAACTCGCGTTATAACAAGACTATGGTGCGGCCTTTTTCTTGCGTCGGGCGAGTGGTTATGACCACGCACACCTACCCTCAAGAGCTTAAGCCACTGACTTCGCTGCGATTTATTGCAGCGTTCTGGGTGCTTTTGTACCATTTCAAGGACCATCTGGGGCTTGGAATGGGTCAGTTTGGACTGGTGGCGGATGGTTACCTCGGGGTCGACCTCTTCTTCACCCTCTCGGGCTTCATCCTGGCCCACGTCTATCTGACGAGCCTTGAGGGCGGCCGGTTTGGCTATGGCGGCTTTCTGAAGAACCGGATCGCGCGGGTTTACCCGATGCACCTGGCGGCGCTGGGCGCGATGCTAGTGCTGTTCGCGGGCGCGGCGATGCTGGGCGTCGACGAGAGCAATCCGGACGCGTTCCGCCTCTCCGATCTGCCCGCGCATCTGCTGATGATCCACGCTTGGGGGACGACGCCGAGCGTCGGTTGGAATTTCCCAAGCTGGTCGATCAGCGCGGAATGGTTGGCGTATCTGCTGTTTCCGCTTGTGGCTGGGTTGGTGCTGAAGGCGCAGCGCTGGTCGGGCGCATTTGCACTCGGCGCGCTGGCGCTGTGTGTCGCCAGCTTCTGGGCGTTGAGCAATTTGCATCAGGTGTTGCCGTGGGTCGGGCGCGACTTCTCGCAGATGACGGCGCAGATCGGGGCGCTGCGGATTCTACCGTCGTTCTTGTTGGGCGTGGCGCTCTATGCGTTCGGGCGTGAGCACGCAGCGCCGAAGAGTTGGGCTTGGCCGATCGTCGCCGTGAGCGCGGGCTGGGTTATGGCGGTGACGACGCTGGGCTGGTGGGAAGGTCTGACTTGGTTCGGGCTTGCCGGGCTGCTTTATGGTTTGGCGGAAACCTCGCGCCACGGAATCGATGCGCCGATGAGCGGGCGCGTGTTCGTGTTCCTGGGCGCGGCGAGCTACGCGCTTTATATGATCCACCTGCCGATCGACATCGTGTGGTTCCACGCGCTGGAGAAATTCGGCGTGACGGAGACGAGCGATCTCGCACTGCGTGTTGGTGCGATGGTTGGCGTGTTTGTTGTGTGTATTGCAGCGAGTGCGGCGGCGTATCTGGTGATCGAAGAGCCGGCGCGGAAATGGGTGCGGAAGCTCGAAACGCCGCGACTCCGCTCCTCCTCGATGGAGGAGCTGTCAGCGCGCAGCGCTGACTGAGGAGGTGGGGCCAATAGTGTTGAAGTTGAGCCTCGCGAGGCTGGTCCTG
>JADLHI010000179.1 GCA_020848895.1 Hyphomonadaceae bacterium | reverse complement strand
CAGCGGCGACAACGTTCTTCGCAAGATAGCGGCACGCATACGCGGCAGAGCGATCGACTTTCGTCGGGTCCTTGCCGGAGAAAGCGCCCCCGCCGTGCGGAGCTGCGCCGCCGTAGGTATCGACGATGATCTTGCGGCCAGTCAGACCGCTATCGCCATCGGGGCCGCCGATTTCAAACTTGCCGGTCGGATTGATGTGCCACTTGGTTTTCTTGGTGATCAGGCCTTCGGGGAAAACCGAAGCCGCGATCGGCTTCACGATCTCGGCAAAGCGCGACTGGCTATAGGCCTTGTCGCCAAGCTTTTTGGCGTGCTGATGGCTGACAACGATAGCAACGACTTCAACCGGCTTGCCGTTCTCGTAGCGCAGCGTGACTTGGCTCTTTGCGTCCGGCTCAAGTTCGGGACGCTCGCCGCTGTGGCGCACTTCAGCGAGGCGCTTCAGGATATTGTGCGAGTATTGCAACGTCGCCGGCATTTGCTCGGGCGTTTCGTTGCAGGCGTAACCGAACATGATGCCTTGATCGCCGGCGCCTTCATCTTTCTTCGCCGATGAGTCGACACCTTGAGCGATGTGCGCCGATTGGCCGTGCAGGTAGCAGGCGTACTTGGCTTTCTCCCAGTGAAAGCCCTTCTGCTCATAGCCGATATCCTTCACCGCTGCGCGAACCTTGGGCTGCAGCGAGGCGATGATGTCCTTGGTGAAAGCCTTGTTGGCCGCCTTGTCTTGGCCCGGCTTTCCGGCGCGGACTTCGCCGGCCAAGATGATGCGGTTGGTGGTCACCATGGTTTCGCAGGCGACGCGGGCTTCCGGGTCGGCGGCGATAAATGCGTCCACCACGGTGTCGGAGATGCGGTCTGCGACCTTATCTGGATGGCCCTCGGACACGCTTTCGCTGGTGAAGACGTAATTGCTGCGGGCCACGGGATTCTCCGGCGGAACGGTAAAAATGAAGCGGCTCTCTTAGGGAGAACCGCTGTTGGAAGCAATTTCTCAATCGTCGCGGGCGTCTAGCGCTTGCCGCCTTCGTCATCCGCGAGGGTTCTCACCAATTCGAGCACCTTGCGGCGGATTTTCTGGCTCTTGATGGTGGCGAAGAGCGCCATCAGCTGGGCGCCTTCCGGCGTTGCCAGAGCGTCGTTCACGTAGTCCTGCCCATCCTCGGCGACGCCGCGCCTCTCCAACCCGTCGAAGAAGCGCGATGCGGATATCTCCAGCGCATTGGCAATGTCGAGAAGCCGGCCCACCGCGATGCGATTGACGCCCTTTTCGTACTTTTGAACCTGCTGGAAGGTGACGCCAAGTAATTCCGCCAGTCTTTCCTGGCTCATCCCGATCTCGAGCCGCCTGGACCTGACGCGCTGGCCGACTTTCTTATCGACAGCGTTGGCGGCGCGTTCGTCACTCATATTCGGGACCCTCCCGGCCCACGCTTTTCTGGCGGTAAGAACCGCAAACCTGCGATGAATACAAACAATACGAGCAGGATTATACTACCCCACTGCGCGTATGGGGTCTCCGAGACCGCAGGCGGGAGTTGCGCTTCCGCATACTCCACTCGCGCTGTGGTTGCGGAAACCTGCCTGCCATAGGCGTCGACAATGGCCGAAATTCCCCCGGACGCCGCCCGGGCGACCGGCAGCCCTTCCTCGATCGCCCGATAGCGGGCCATGGCGTAGTGCTGGTACGGACCCGAACCGCCGCCGAACCAGGCATCGTTGGTGACCATCACGATCCACCCTGGACGGCCGTCGCCGCGCGGGATCATGTCCGGAAAGATCGCTTCGTAGCAGATAAGCACGACAGCCGGCGGCGCACCGGGAACGACAAGCCGCGTGGGCGGCGGGCCGGCCTCGAAGCCCGCGCCAATGCGCTGCAACGGCGCGATGTTGAGATTGCTGACGAGATTCCAGAGCGGGATGTACTCGCCGAACGGCACCAAATGGTTCTTGTCGTACGTCTGGCTCACCCGCGGCTCGCCATTCACGCCGTCAATGACGGCGGCGGAGTTGAAGTACGCAACGCCATCGACGCGCGCCTCGCGGCGGGTAAGGCCGGCAATGAGAACACGATCGCCAAGTCCGTGACCGAGCACGGACATGAAGTCCGGGTTTTCGAGCATGAAGAAGTTGATCGCCGGGATCGCGCCCTCCGGCCAGATCACGATGGTGTCGGCGTTGTCGTCGCTCGGATCGCCGCTGGCTTCGAGATATCGCTCAAGCACGCGCCATTCTTGGTCGGGACGGTTCTGCCACTTTTCCGCTTGGCCCAAACCGGAATCGGCGACGCGAACAACCGGTTGAGCGCCGGGCGGCTCAGTTGGCGCAGCCGCGATATGTTGCGCGCCCCATCCCCACGCCATTCCAACAGTAAGCGCAGCGCCCAGCACGGGAGCGAAACGCCGTCCGGCGCTTTTTCCGCCATCCGCAATCACCGCCGGCGTTGCGGAGACAAGCAGAGTGAGAAGCGTAAGCCCGTAGGCGCCCACCAGCGAAGCAAGCTGCGAGATCGGCTCGCCCGGCGTCCAGATATAGGCAGGCAAGAGCCACGGGAAGCCGCCGAACACGTGGCCGCGCAGCCATTCGGAAACGAAGAAGGCCGTGGCAAACACCGCGATGCGGCGGATGTCTTTCGTCCACAGCAACATCGCGAGCAGCGCGCCAACGCCAAAAAACAGCGCGAGACCAGCGGCGAGCGCAAGCGTTGCCGGCACGCCCCACACCGGACCCCATGCATCGCTATCAACATTGAATGCGGCCGCCACCCAATACAGTCCGGTCGCCAAGTGGCCGAGGCCGAAGAACCAGCCGATGCTGAACGCCGAACGCAGCTTGCGTTCCTTGGTTGCCGACACATCGAGCAGCCACACGAGCAGCACGATTGCGACAACGAAAAGTGGCGTCAGCTGAAAGGGCGCGTGGCCGAGCGTCGCCAAAGCACCGGCCGCCGCGGCGATGCCACGCCGCTGCCACGGCGTGCGCGCCACGAACCAGGCTTGAATGCGCGAGCGCGTGGCGTGTGTTGGCTCAGCGTTCAACCCGGAACTCCCCTTTTCGGCGCGAAGGGGCGTTTGGAGCGCGATCAGCCCTGCGGGTCAACACTCATGGACCGCGATGCGTCGCGTTTTCGGCTGGTGTGACAACGCGAAGCGCGGTCTGCGCTTCGCTGGCCGGCTTGACGCGGATGCGCTTCACGCGGCGGGGGTCTGCATCAACGATTTCAACATCGAACCCAGCGGGATGCGGCAGAATTTCGCCGCGCTGCGGCAGGCGCGCGGCGAGCGCGACCGCAAGGCCCGCAGCTGTGTCGAACTCATCCTCGTGATCGGGAATGGCCAGGCTCTTGCCGAGTTTTTCTTCCAGTTCGCTGATCGACGCGCGGCCGTCCGCCTCGAACGCGCCATTGGCGCGCTCGATCACAAGCGCCGCTTCGACGTCGTGTTCGTCATCAATGGCGCCGACAATTTGTTCGACGAGGTCTTCCATCGAGACGAGACCGTCGGTGCCGCCGTATTCATCGACAACAAGTGCAAGGTGAATGCGGCTCGATTGCATGCGCAGGAAAAGCCGCGCCAGCGTCATCGATTGCGGCACGAAGAGAATTTCTCGCTTAATGCGCGCCAGTGAACGATCCTCGAACTGGCCTTTTGAAACGCCGTGCTCGTCCGGCGAAAGCTGCGCCAACACGTCTCGCACGTGAATGAAGCCCTGCGGATCGTCGAGGGTCTCGCCGTAGATCGGCAAGCGCGAGTGTTGGCTCTCTGAGAAGACGCGCGCCGCCTCACCGAGCGTGGCGCCCGCCTCGATGGCGACGATCTCGGCGCGCGCCCGCATCACGTCAGCGACTTTGAGTTGGTCGAAGTGTGCGGCGCGCAGGATTAGATCCTTGTGCGCCATTTCGATTTGACCGCCCTGCTCCTCGCGTTCGCGGAGCGCTTCTTCGACAGCTTCGGCGGACCCCAGCTTTCCGCGCGTAAAGATGCGCGTCCATCGCTGAAAGAGGCCCGCGCGTCTTCGCGAGGAAGGGTCAGTCGCGTCGTTGGTCGTCTCAACCATAATGGTGTGTGTCGCACTCCGTTGCGGCGCTCACGCGTAGGGATCTTCTATCCCAAGCGAGATCAGGATTTCGCGCTCGCGCGCTTCCATGACCTCGGCGTCGGCCGGATTCTCGTGATCATACCCTATCAGGTGCAAAAATCCGTGCACGACAAGATGAGCGGCGTGGTGCTCGAACCGTTTACCTTGAAATTGTGCTTGTTCCACAATGGTTTCCGCCGCAAGCGCGATGTCGCCGAGAAAACCCGGCTCGGCGCCCGGCGCCGGCGGAAACGATAGGACGTTGGTGGGCCCGGCTTTGTTTCGGAACTGCCGATTAAGGTCAGCGATCGAAGCATCGTCGCCGAGCAGAAGCGAAACACTGCCGGACTTGCCCAACTTCTGCGCCGCCGCCGCGAGCGCGTTCGAAAGCAAATCTTCCTGCCCGCGCCACAGCGCCGAGTTCACCAAAATATCGACTTCGAGATTAGCTTCCACCGCGCGCTCCTTCATCGCGGTGATACGCTTCGACGATATGTGCGACGAGCCTGTGACGGACAACATCCTGGGTCGCAAAGCGAATGACTTCGACGCCGGGCACATCTTCGAGAATCGAGATCGCGTGCGCGAGCCCCGATTGATCTGAACGCAGCAGGTCGATCTGCGATGGATCGCCGGTAACGACCATGCGCGAGCCTTCACCGAGGCGCGTCAGCGTCATCTTCATTTGCAGCACGGTGGCGTTCTGCGCTTCATCGACGATCACGAACGCATTGGAAAGCGTGCGGCCGCGCATGAAGGCAAGCGGCGCGACTTCGATGACGCGGCGCTCGCGGCGGGCTTTGAGATCGTTGTCGCTCATCTGGGAACGGAAGGCGTCCCAGATCGGCTGAAGATAGGGATCGACCTTCTCGGCGAGATCGCCCGGCAGATAGCCAAGCTTCTCCCCCGCTTCGACGGCCGGGCGCGTTACAATGATGCGATCGACGCGCTCTTGCTTCAAAGCTTCGACCGCCGCGGCGACGGCGAGAAAGGTCTTGCCGGTGCCCGCGGGACCGACGCCGAAGATGAGATCGATGTTCTCGTCACGCAGCGCTTCGACGTAGTGCACTTGGCGCGGCGTGCGCAGCGTCAGGCCGCCGAGCTGCGGCAGTTGGATCGGCGCGGTGGAATCGCTGTCGCCCTCCGAGAACGCGATCGCGGCGAGCACTTCGCCTTCGCGTACACGGCCTTTTCGGCGCGCTTGATCGATCAGCGCCTCGATAATCCGTTGTGCGCGAACGAAATCCGCATCCGTCACCCCGGGGCCGGCGCGCGCGATGATCTTGTCGCCCTGCGCGTCGAACGTCAGCCGATACGCCGGCGCGCCGCGTGGCGCGCTCGGATCGCGAAACGCCTCCTGGAGTTGCGCGACGTGCCGATGCAGTGGGCCAAACACGGCTTGCGCCACGTCGCCAAGCGGGAAAGTGCGTGAGCTTTCGGTCATGCGGGCATGAGCGCGGACGCCTCGCCGGTGAGCGAGTTCTGCGATGAAGCGGTGATGCGAACGTCGACGATGTCGCCGTTCTGCGCGTTGTTGTCCTGGAAGTGCACGGATTGGAGATATGGCGAGCGGCCATGCTTTTGGCCAGGCATGCGACCTTTGCCCGTCACCAGCACCGGTAACGTGCGCCCGATTTGGCTGGCGTTGAACGCCGTCTGCTGGGCGAAAAGTTCGGCTTGCAGACGCTGCAGGCGCTCGGACTTTTCGTCCTCGTTCACCTGCCCCGCCATGCCGGCCGCCGGTGTCCCCGGGCGCGCCGAATATTTGAACGAGAAGGCAGAAGCGAAGGTCACGTCGCGGACAAGCTGCATGGTCGCTTCGAATTCCTTCTCCGTCTCGCCCGGGAAGCCGACGATAATATCGGTCGAGAGCGCAAGGTCAGGCCGCGCCGCGCGGACGCGCGCGATGATAT
>JADLHI010000178.1 GCA_020848895.1 Hyphomonadaceae bacterium | reverse complement strand
GCGTTGAACACATCTTCCTGCGTGACGAAGCTCATCTCGAAATCGAGCTGATAGAACTCGCCCGGCGAACGGTCAGCGCGCGCGTCTTCATCGCGAAAGCACGGCGCGATTTGGAAATACTTGTCGAAGCCCGCCACCATCAAGAGCTGCTTGAATTGCTGCGGCGCCTGCGGCAGCGCGTAAAACTTGCCCGGATGCAGGCGCGACGGCACCAGAAAGTCGCGCGCGCCTTCCGGCGACGACGCGGTGAGGATCGGCGTCTGGAATTCCGTGAAGCCCTGATCGATCATGCGCCGGCGCAGCGATGCAATCACTTGGCTGCGCAACAGGATCGACTTGTGCAGCTTGTCGCGCCTGAGATCGAGGAAGCGATACTTAAGACGCGTCTCTTCCGGATAGTCCGGCGCGCCGAACACTGGCAGCGGCAGCTCTTCAGCCGCACCCAGAACCTCGGCGTCCTCAACGCGCACCTCAATCTCACCCGTCGCCAATTCAGCGTTCACCGTGTCCTTAGCGCGCTCAATGACTTTGCCGTCGATCCGCACCACCGTTTCGGCGCGGACGCGCTCGAACAACGCGAACGCGGCCGAACCTGGATTAATCACCAACTGCGTGATGCCGTAATGGTCCCGCAGGTCGACAAACAGCAGACCGCCCAAATCGCGCTTGCGGTGCACCCAGCCGCCCAGACGCACGTCCTTTCCGGCATCAGCCGGACGAAGGGCGCCGCAGGTGTGGGAACGGTAAGCGTGCATGAGAAACTCCAGCGCCCCGAGTCGGAAAAAGCGGGCGCATTTCGCGGCGGAAAGCGCATGTTGCGCCGCACCTTGTCAAGGCGCGGGGCGCCCCGCAAATGGACCCTGCGCATGTGCAACCTCTATTCCATGACCAAATCGCGCGAAGCGGCCGTCGCCTACACCCGCGCCATGCGCGACCGCACCGGCAACCAGCCGCCGCTGCCCGCGATTTTTCCGGACCAGATGGCGCCCGTCGTGGGCAATTCCAAAGCGGGCCTGCGCGAGATGGTGATGATGCGCTGGGGCTTTCCGCCGGCCGGCGGCGGCAAGCGGCCGGTCACCAACGTGCGCAATCTGAACTCGAATTATTGGAAGGGTTGGCTCGACGAGCCGCGGTTCCGCTGCGTCGTTCCTGCAACGAGTTTCGTTGAATACAGCGACACCACGCCAAAGATCGCGCACTGGTTCGGCCTCGGCGACGATCGCCCGCTCTTCTGCTTCGCTGGCGTATGGCGCCCATGGAGCGGCGTTCGCGGCAAGGAGGACGGCACGCACCTGCTCTACGCGATCCTCACCACCGAGCCGAATGACCTCACCAAGCCCATTCACGCAGAGGCAATGCCAGTGATGCTCACAGGTGATGAGATCGATGTCTGGCTCGAAGGCTCGACCGAAGGCGCATTGGCGCTAGCCAAACCGTTTCCAGCAGACAGAATGAAGATCGTCCTATCGGGGCCGCGCGAAGATGCTGGGGGAGAGACGCTATGAAATGGCTGGCTGGGATCGTTTTCGTGCTCGCGGCCTTGGGCGCGTTCTTCTGGTGGGCAGCGCTGGATGCGGCCGCGCCTGCTGAAGCTGATGGCGTCGTCGATATCGCCGCCTATCGCGCGCTCGTCGCCAACGATGCGCCGGAAACGCTGCCGACAGCGGTGAACGTCGAGTTCGTCGGTGAAAGCAAGGCGCCGAGCTTTGCTGTTGAATCTGGCGCCTTCGACGGCCAGCGCACGCTCTCTTACAACTCGTTCCAGATCGTCGCGCCCGAGGGCGATACGATCATCGACGGCGCCGTCGATCGTGAAACCCTCGATCAAATGTCGCAAGGCAAAGGCAGCTTCAACGAACAGACTTATGACGACGTGCTCGCCACCATGACGCGTGCGCAACGCGTGATGATCACGCACGAGCATCTGGATCACGTCATGGCGATTGCGCGTCACCCCGAACCCGCGGCCTTGGCGCCGCGTCTTGAACTTACGAGCGCGCAGCTGAGCGGCCTGCCCGAGCATGCGCCGAACGGCCAGCTCGCGCCTGAGATTGCGAATATCGACGCTGTCGATCTTACCCAGCCGCGGCGCATTGCGCCGGGCGTCGTCGCTGTCGCCATGCCTGGTCACTCGCCGGGCACGATCCTGATCTACGCCAAGACCGCGGCGCGCGAATATCTCTTCATCGGCGACATCGCCTGGGTCATTGGCAGCGTTGAGCACCTGCGCGGGCGCCCGCGCTTCATCACGTGGCTGATGCCTGGCGTCGATCCGGGCCGTCCGAACGTGCTGCGCCAGCTGCGCGCCCTACATGACGTCTCCGAAGCAAACCCGGGCCTCGTTCTGCTGCCGGCGCACGATGACGCTTACCTGCGCGCCCTCGTTTCAAGCGGCGTCCTGAGCGAAGGCTTTACCCAACCCGCTGCCGCATCGGCGCCGATCCCGGAATAATACCGCCCCTGAACCGCTCCGCGCTTGACCCGAGGCGCGGCGCGGATCAACCAGCGCTCATGCGCGTGATCACCAAGACATCCGACTTGGAGGCGCTGTGCCAAGAAATGGCGCAGCAGGCCTTCGTCGCGGTCGACACCGAATTCATGCGTGAGACCACGTACTGGCCAAAGCTCTGCCTCATTCAGGCGGCGGCGCCCGGCGTGGAAGCGGTCATCGATCCGCTAGCCGAAGGTCTCGCGCTCGCGCCGTTCATGGAATTGATGGCCAATGAACGCGTGCTCAAAGTCTTCCACGCCGCGCGGCAAGACCTCGAAATCTTCCTCAAGATCGCCGGCAAGCTTCCCCATCCTGTGTTCGACACCCAGATCGCCGCGATGGCGTGCGGCTATGGCGATACGGTCGCGTACGATGCGCTCGTCCAACAGATCCTGAAGCGGCGTTTGGACAAGTCCTCGCGCTTCACCGATTGGAGCCGGCGCCCGCTCTCGGAGGCACAGCTTTCCTACGCGCTCGCCGACGTCACCCACCTGCGCGACATCTATCCGCGCATGCATGCCAAACTTGAAAGCGAAGGCCGGCTCTCGTGGCTCGATGAAGAGCATGACTATCTGCTCGATCCCGACATCTACGACACGACGCCAGAGAATTCCTGGAACCGCCTGAAGCTGCGTAAGACAACGGCGGATTACGTACTCGGTCTGCAAGTCGGCGCCGCGTGGCGCGAACGCCAGGCCCAGCAACGCGATGTGCCGCGCGGTCGTATCGTGAAGGACGAGGCGCTCTACGAGATCGCAGAGCATCGGCCGAAAACCGCCGCCGACTTCGACCGCATGCGGGCGGTGCCGCGCGGCTTTGGCAATTCGCGCGCCGCCGGCGACCTCATCCAAGCGCTTGACCGCGCCTTCAGCGATCCCAACCGGCCGGTGTTCAAGTACGACCGCCCGCCGCCTTTGCCGTCAGGCCTTGGGCCCACGGTTGAGTTGCTAAAGGTGCTGCTGCGCTTTGAGGCCGAACGCCACAACGTTGCACCGCGCCTCATTGCATCCGCGCCGGAGGTTGAAGCCATCGCCGCCGACGACAATGCGGATGTGGCGGCGCTGAGGGGATGGCGGCGCCAAGTTTTCGGCGAACGGGCGCTGGCCTTGAAACACGGCCAGCTGGCGCTGAAGCTGAAGGACGGCAAAGTCAGCGTGGATAACGCCTAGGCGTTTACCGCCTCAGCGCAGGCGGCGCGGAAATCGTACGGCGTCTCGCTCGCGCAATCGGGCCACTTCCTCGTTTCGAGCCAGTATTGGGCAAGGCCGACGCGCGCACACAGCGCCGGAAAACGCGGATGCATCCACGCCGGCGTGCCGCCGGTGCTGACGAAGAGCTGCAGCGGCGATTGCGCGCGCGCCATGCCGAAAGCGTCGTGATTGTCCGCCTTCAGTTCGCGGCCCCGATCCAGCGCCGCATCGATCACATCGAATGCGCGGTCGGCGCAGCCTTGGCTGGCGGCGAACATGAGCGTTGACAGCGCCACAGGCCCGTCATCGCTTGCGATCTCGTCAAGCAGCGCATCGCAAGCCGCCCGCCGTTCGTCTCCATTCAAGCGCAACAATCGCACCAAATTGCGCAGCACCGCGACGTC
>JADLHI010000177.1 GCA_020848895.1 Hyphomonadaceae bacterium | reverse complement strand
TGTCGCGATCTTTGCCGCCGCTATTGTGGTGATCGTAGAAAATGCCGCCGACGCCGCGCGGTTCGCCGCGATGCGGCAGCCAGAAATATTCATCCGCCCATGTCTTGTAGCGCGCATACAAGCCCGCCTCATGCGTCTCGCACGCATCGCGATACGGCGCATGAAACGCCTGCGCGTCCGCGCTCGTCTCATCGCGCTGATATTTCTGCGTCGGGTTGAGATCACCGCCGCCGCCGAACCACCATTCCGTCGTCGTGATGTGACGCGTGTTCATGTGCGCAGCAGGGCAGTGCGGGTTGCGCAGATGCGCGATCAGCGAAATGCCGCTCGCCCAAAAGCGCGGATCGTCGGCCGCGCCGCGCACGTTCTTCGCAAACTCCGGCGAAAACTCGCCGTACACCGTCGAGACATGCACGCCGACCTTCTCGAAGAACCGCCCGCGCATCATGCCGGCAACGCCGCCGCCGCGATCCTCCGCGCCATCGCCCCGCCGCCAGGGCGTCTTTACAAATCGGCCAGGCGCGCCTGGATAGAGCGCTGCCGGCGCTTCATCCTCCAGCGCCTCGAACGCCGCGCAGATTTCATCGCGCAGAGCTTCGAACCAGGCACGTGCGCGCTGTTTGCGTTCGTCGCTCATTTCCCCCTCCTCTTGAGAGGAGGGGGCAGGGGGTAGGGTGAACCTCGATGGTTCGGAATTGAATCTCGGCGAACCGAACGCGGCCCATCGCTCAGCGGCGGCGCGTCACCCCACCCCCGACGCCCTCCTCTCAAGAGGAGGGGGCGCAACTGCACGTCCATATTCAACTCAATTTCTCCCAAGCCCCGGTCTGCCGCATCGCCTCGGTCAGCACCACAGTTGCGGCGCTGATCACGTTGAGCGACCGCAGTCCCCGCACCATCGGCACCCGCACACTGGCCTGCGCCGCAGCGTAAAGCTCCCCGGACGACCCGGCGCTCTCGCGCCCAAGCACGAGGGTATCGCCTGTGGAAAACGAGAAGTTCTGGAAATTCACAGCGCCATCGGTCTCCACCAGCACCAAACGGCCATCGTTGCGCTCGGGCATCGATTGGAATGCCGTCAGGCTTGCATGCCGCGTCACCCGCGCCTTGTCGCCATAGTCGAGCGCGGCCCGCTTCATCGAGGTATCGGTCAGCGGAAACCCGCACGGCTCGATCACGTCCAGCACCACCCCGAGGCAGGCAGAGAGGCGAAGTGCCGCGCCGAGATTTTGCGGGATGTCAGGTTGATAGAGGGCGAGCCGCACGTTATGGCCTCCAACGCCGGAGAATCGGGGTTGAATCGGGGAGTTCGAACGAGCGGCTGCGGCGTCCCGCCGCGCGCTGTCGAACCCGGACTAGCCTAGCTTCGCCGGCGAACCAAGGCCGGGAGATCGTCAGCAGTGGCTGAAGCAGCTCATAGCGCGCATGAAGGTGACACCACCCGGCGCGACTTCATTTACATCGCCGCCGGATCTGTCGCGACCGTCGGTGTTGCGGCGACCATCTGGCCGTTCATCGATCAAATGAATCCCGCCGCCGACACGCGCGCGATGTCGACGACGGAAGTCGACCTCACAGCCGTGCCGGAAGGCCAGCAAATCAAGGTGATGTGGCAAGGCAAGCCGGTGTTTGTGCGCCACCGCACCGCCGTTGAAATCGCCGCCGCCCAACGCGACGATTACGCGACGCTGAAGGACCCGCAGAAGGACGCCGATCGCCTGGTGCAGGAAAACGGCGAGGCCGGCCAGCCGGCTTGGCTGATCCTGCAAGCGAGCTGCACGCACTTGGGTTGCGTGCCGACGTTCGTCGAGGGCTCGCAATTCGGCGGCTGGTTCTGCCCATGCCATGGCTCGGATTACGACACCTCCGGCCGTATTCGCCGCGGTCCGGCGCCAAAGAATCTGGCGCCCGCCCCGTATCTCTTCACCGGCCCGACCGCGATCCGTATCGGCTAAAGTTTGGAGCGCTAAGTGAGCGGACCTTCCACCTACGAGCCGAAATCCGGCATCACGCGCTGGCTAGACCGGCGTCTTCCCATTCTGCGCTTGGCGCACGACAGCTTTGTCGCGTACCCGACGCCGCGCAACCTGAACTATTGGTGGACGTTCGGCGCCATGCTGAGCTTCTGCCTCATCGTGCAGATCGTCACCGGCATCGTGCTTGCGATGCACTACGTGCCGCACATCGACATGGCGTTCGCTTCGGTGCAGCGCCTTGAGCGCGATGTGCCGTTCGGCTGGCTCATCCAGAACATCCACGCCGTCGGCGCTTCGATGTTCTTCCTCGCCGTCTATATCCACATGTTCCGCGGCCTCTATTACGGCTCATACAAAGCCCCGCGCGAACTGCTCTGGATTTTGGGCTGCGTGATCTACTTCCTGATGGTCGCCACCGGCTTCCTTGGTTACACGCTGCCTTGGGGGCAGATGTCGTTCTGGGCCGCCACTGTCATCACCAATTTGATTGGCGCGCTGCCACTCGTCGGCGAGAGCATCAAGAACTGGCTGATGGGCGGCTTCTCGGTCGATCAGCCGACGATCAACCGCTTCTTCTCGCTGCACTACTTGCTGCCGTTCGTCATCGCTGGCGTTGTTGGCCTGCACGTGTGGGCGCTGCACGAAGCAGGGCAGAACAATCCGGTTGGCGTCGACGTGAAGTCCAAAGCCGACACGGTGCCGTTCACCCCGCACGCGACGATCAAGGATCTCTTCGCGACGACTTTGTTCGTGATCCTGTTCGCGGTGTTCGTGTTCTATATGCCGGACGCGCTCGGCCACGCCGACAACTTCATCCCGGCCAACCCGCTGCAGACGCCGCCGGAAATCGTGCCCGAATGGTATCTCTTGCCATTTTACGCGATCCTGCGCGCGTTCGATTTCAATATCGGCCCGATCGATTCCAAGCTCGCGGGCGTGCTGGCGATGTTCGCCTCGATCGGCGTGATGTTCATTCTGCCGTGGCTCGATACCTCGCGCGTCCGCTCGATGCGCTATCGTCCGATTGCGCGTCAGTTCTTCGTGATCTTCGCGTTGGTTTGCCTCGCGCTCGGGTGGTGCGGCGGTCAGAACCCGGGCCTGGTCCTGTTCAAGGTCGCGCCGTTCTCGGCGACCATGAACTGGGTCACCGGCGGCCAGGTCACCGAGCGCCCGATCCAAGCGACGAGCGAGTCTGAATGGCAGCAAGCGGCGGACGCCGCTGTCGCCGAACTTCGTTCGCAAGGCGCGTCGATGACGGCTGTCGTCCGCGAAGGCGCCACCAACGGCTCCATCACTGGCGTCATTGGCGGCACGCCGCAAACGCGCGCTGTCGACGGCGACACGGCGGATCTGCTCGAAGAGCACGTCAGCGAAGTGAAGGCCGAAGTCGGTCAAGCGGCGCCGTTCTTCAGCATCGAGCGCCATTCTCCGGCGCGCTTCACGGTGACGAACTTCTCGTTGCTGCTGACGATCTACTACTTCCTCTTCTTCCTTGTGATCCTGCCGGTCCTGGGCTTGCGCGAGCGGCCTGAGCGCGTGCCCGACACGATCGCAAAGCCCGTCACGCAGGGGGCCTCGTAATGTTGCGCGCACTTTCCGCCACAGCGGCGCTTGTTTTGGCTGGCGTCGGCGTTGCCTGGGCCGCGACCCACGGCGAGAAGCCCGAGGCGTATCCGTTCTCGTTCGAAAGCCCGCTTGGCTCGTACGACATGGCGGCCGTTCAACGCGGCTTTCAGGTCTACAACCAAGTCTGCGCCAACTGCCATTCGATGAACCACCTCGCATATCGCCATCTCGGCGAAGAGGGTGGGCCGTTCGCGCTTTACATGGTGCAGAACGAAGAAAGCCACGAGATGGAGCCGCACGTCGGCCGTCCCGAACACGGCGGCACGTTCGTCGAGGTCACCGACAATCCGTACGTCCGCGCTATCGCGCAAAGCCACATGATCACCGACGTGGATCCGACCTCGGG
>JADLHI010000176.1 GCA_020848895.1 Hyphomonadaceae bacterium | reverse complement strand
GATTGCGCGAGAGCCACGTCCAAGCCTGCGCGCGCGTAATCTCGAGCCCAGCTCGGCGCCCATCGGCCATGGCTTTGGCTGCTTCCTGGTTCAATCGCTGGATGCCGACCTCACTATCCGAGTGAACAATCGCGCAGGCGCCGGCGGCATCGACGAAGGCGATGTTCTCGCGAATGCCGTCGTAGGCTTCGATTTTGAAACCCCACCAATCGGCCCACATCGCCGCGCAGATGCCCTCTTCGCGCAGAAGATCGGAAATCTTGTAGGCTTCCACGGCGTGATGGAACGCGGCGATCTGGAAATGGAACTCGTGCGCGACCTGAATGGCGTTAGCCATCTCGTCGGCGCGGTAGCAGTGCCATTGCAGGATAATGTCGCCGTTGATGACGCCGGCGAGCGTTTCCAGTTCAAGGTCGCGATCCGGCGGATCGCCTTCGCCGTTCTCGGCGGCTTCGACACGGCGCGCGTAACGCGCGGCATTGGCGAAGGCTTGGCGATAGCCGGCGACGTTGCCCATGCCGGTGGCCGGCGATGAATTACGCGAACCATAGACCCGCGCTGGGTTCTCACCGCAGGCCATTTTCAGGCTCTGCGGCGCGCCCGGAAATTTCATCTCTTGCACGGTGGTGGCGCCCAACACCGGACGAAGGGTAACGCCGCGGCCGCCGAACAGATTGCCGGAGCCTGGCAAGATATGCAGCGTGGTGATGCCGCCGGCGACGGCGCGCAGAAAGCCTGGATCTTGCGGCCACACCGAATGTTCAGCCCAGACTTCAGCCGTATTCGGTTGCGTGAGTTCGTTGCCGTCGGCGGTCGCGTCGATTGACGGCGAAGGATAGACGCCAAGGTGCGAGTGCGCGTCGATGATGCCGGGCGTCACGAACTTGCCCGTGCCGTCGATGACCGTCGCGCCTTCCCCACTAAGGTTCTGACCGACTGCGACGATGCGGCCGTCGCGCATCAGCACGTCGCTGTTGGCGAGTTCGGCGCCATTGCCGTCGAACACGGTGGCGTTGCGGATCAAGGTCGGTGTCGACGCACGCGGCGTGTAGGTCGACGCGAACGGAACCGGGCCTTCATCTTCGGCGGAGTCCGTGCTGGTCGTCGCGCAAGCCGCAAGGCTCAGCAGCGCGACGAGCGCGATGGCGGGACGCAAATTCAGGCGCATAAGCTCTCCCCTCTGGAGCGGCCGGCATCTGAGAGGGTTCGGGCTGGCCGGACAAGGCTTTGCGCGCGTTTCGGGAGAATTCTTCGACGAGGCGCAGCTGGCGCCTCAGATCACCCGCTCCACCCCTCGCGCCGCCTTCAAAGCCGCACGCGCTGAAGGGCTTCCCGACGCCAGACGCTTGGTGTTGAGTTCAATCTCGCGGCCATCCTTGAGGCGAAGCACGAGATGCAGCGGACGCGCCTCACCCGGCTGCGCCTTCGGCAACGCGGCCAGCGTTTGCGCCAACAAGTCGAGCGGCGCGCCTTCCTTTAGGACAATGCGCAGATCGTCGCCGATGCGCGCCTCCGCCGCTTCAACCGGCTCAAACGAGTCAGCCGCGAGCTTCAAATCGCCATCGCGCCAACGGACGCGGCCGCGGAAACCAAACGCCTTGCCAACCTCGATGACGTCACGCGCGGCTTGCACGTTCTCAGGCATGATCATGCCTTCAAAGTCGCCGGTGGGGTCGGACATGGAAACGAACGCCAGCGTGCCGCCGGACATTGCGGGCCGGTATTGGACGCGGCGCACGACGCCGGCCATCATGTACGCCCGCGGCTCGGTCTCGCCTTCTTCGAGAATATCGGCGTAGCTCGAATAGCGGTCGCCGGCGTCAACGAAGAAGTCCGACAGCGGATGGCCGGAGAGATAAAAGCCAACGCTCTCGCGCTCGGCGTCGAGGCGATCCTGCGCTGACCAGGCTGGCGCTTTCGGGAAGGCCGGGCGCGCACTTGGCTCTTCGGCGCCAAACAGACTCGCTTGCGAACTGGCGCGCTCTTCGGCGACGCGCTGCGCGTAGGCGGAAATGATCTCGCAGGCCGCAAGCGCCCGCGCGCGATCCGGCTCCATGGTGTCGAGCGCGCCGGCCTTGGCCAGATTTTCCAGCTGGCGGCGGTTAATGGCCTTGGCGTCTATGCGTTCGGCGAAGTCGTAGAGCGCTTTGAACTTGCCGCCGCGTTTGCGCTCGGCAACGACACTTTCCATTGCCGCAAGGCCGACGTTGCGCACGGCGCCAAGCGCATACCGGACGGCCAACCCCTCCTCCGTCTTCTCGACGCTGAAATCGGCTTGCGAGTGGTTGAGGTCGGGCGGCAGCATCGTGACTTTGATGCGCTTGGCGTCCTGCACGAAACTCGCAAGCTTATCCGAGTTCGAAAGATCGAGACTCATTGAGGCGGCGATGAAATCGACTGGGTAATGCGCCTTCAGATAGGCCGTCTGATACGCAACCACGGCGTAGGCCGCAGCGTGGGATTTGTTGAACCCGTAACCCGCAAACTCTTCGACGAGGTCGAAGATGTGTGAGGCGAGGTTCTCACCGACACCGCGTTGCTTCGCCCCTTCAATGAAGCGCGATTTTTGCTTCGCCATCTCGGCCGGCTGCTTCTTACCCATGGCGCGGCGCAACAAGTCCGCCTCGCCGAGCGAATAGCCCGAAAGCACCTGCGCGATTTGCATCACCTGCTCTTGGTAGACGATGACCCCGTAGGTCTCTTCCAAGATCGGCTTCAGCGAGTCATGCAGATAGTCCGGCAATTCGCGCCCGTGCTTGACGTTGGCGAAGCGGTCGATGTTTTTCATCGGACCGGGGCGATAGAGCGAGATAAGCGCGATAACGTCTTCCAGACACGTCGGCTTCACTTTGCGCAGCGTGTCGCGCATGCCCTGGCCTTCGAGCTGGAACACGCCAAATGTCAGGCCGGACTGGAGCAGCTGGTAGGTTTTCTCGTCGCTGTAATCGCCGCTGTTGAGATCGATCTCTTCTTTGCGCGCTTCGATGAACTTCACGGCGCGATCGATGACGGTGAGCGTCTTCAGTCCGAGGAAGTCGAACTTCACGAGGCCAGCGGCCTCGACCCATTTCATGTTGAACTGCGTTGCCGGCAGATGCGCGCGCGGGTCGCGGTAAAGCGGCACCAGCTCGATCAGCGGACGGTCGCCGATGACGATGCCGGCCGCATGCGTGGAGGCGTTGCGGTAGAGGCCCTCAAGCTGCAGCGCTGTATCGATCAGGTTGCGCACCTCCGCTTCGTTGCGCTTGGCCTCTTGCAGCTTCGGCTCGATCTCCATCGCCTGCGCCAGAGTCACGGGGTTCGCCGGGTTCGCCGGGACAAGCTTGGCGAGCTTGTCGACCTGGCCGAACGGCAATTGCATTACCCGCCCGACGTCGCGCAGCACCGCGCGCGCTTGCAGCGTGCCGAACGTGATAATGTGGGCGACGCGGTCTTCGCCGTATTTATTCTTCACGTATTCGATGACTTCGCCGCG